>DATLVW010000203.1:0-12369 GCA_035577085.1 Thermoanaerobaculia bacterium | reverse complement strand
GCGTTCGCGCATTGGTCGGCGGCAGCGACTACAACCTCTCCCCTTTCGATCGAACCTCGGCCATGCATCGCCAGCCCGGCTCGGCGTTCAAGACATTCGCCTACCTCGCTGCGATTGCCTCGAAGAAGGCGACGACGGCCTCGCTCCTGCTCGATGCGCCGGTGTCGATCGAGGTTAGTGGCAACGAAACCTGGCAACCGCACAACTACGACGGCCGCTATCGAGGCCGCGTGACGCTGCGCGAGGCATTCGAGCATTCGCTGAACGTTCCGACCGTCCGGCTGAGCGAGGACATCGGCGTCTCGCGCGTCGTCGACACCGCAGAGAAGTTCGGATTCGAGGAGAAGTTCGCGAAGATTCCTGCGCTGCCGCTTGGCGTGACCGAGGTGTCGATGCGCGAGCTGACCGCGGCGTACACGCCCTTCCCGAACCTCGGCGTACGCGTCGAGCCGTACCTGCTCCGCGAAGTGCGCAACAGTGCCGGGAAGCAACTCTACGTTCATGAGCTCGAGCAGAAACGCGTGGCCAACGCCGACGCGACTTATGTCTTGCACACCCTGCTACGCGGCGTCGTTCAACGCGGCACGGCCTCGCGGCTGAAGCGCTACGGCCTCGGCTACGTCGCCGGCAAAACAGGCACGACCAGCGACTACCGCGATGCCTGGTTCGTCGGCTACGTTCCTGACATGGTCACCAGCGTCTGGGTCGGCTTCGATCACGGCGCGCCGCTCCGGCTCTCGTCGGGAGAATCGGCCATTCCGATCTGGGGCGCGTACATGAGCTCCATTCCGCATCTCCATTCGGAGCCGAGGGCGCCTGCCGGCGTGACGTTTCGCGAGATCGACTCCGAGACCGGCATGCTCTGGCAGGACGGCTGTCCGCCGCCGATTCAGGAAGTTTTTCTCGACGGAACCGCGCCGACGCACAAGTGTCCGGCCGGCTTCTTTGGCAACATCGTCCGACGAATCTTTTTCGATCGCGGCAACTTCGACGAGCCTCCCGCGATCACGTTGGAAGAGTTCCGCAAGTGGGCGAACGACGTCGATCGAAGCCGTCGCGACGTCGAGGGCGCATGGGACAAGTTGCGCCGAATCTTCGGGCGATAGAAGCGATCACCACAGAGACACAGAGATCACAGAGAAAGACAGTTCTCTGTGACCTCTGTGCCTCTGTGGTTAAGGGTTTTTCGCTAATGCAGCGCGGCACGCCGCCGCGCCAGAGCTGGCATTTCGATTCTGGCCCACCACGTGGCCCAGTAACCGTTGGCGGCGATGAAGGTCGGCGCGTAGGTCTGAATCGTCCAGAAGTCGACGTCGTTGGCATCAACAACGGTGCCCGAAAAATCCGACCAGCGGGAAAGGTGCGAAGGCCCGTCACCCGCTTTCATCACTGCCGGCTTGCTCAGGCTGTTGAACGGATCGATATACGAATAGCCGCCCGACGGATAGATGGAAGCGCTGAAGACCGAGTAACCGATCAAGGCTGCGCCCAACTTGTTCACCGCAATCGAAGGGAAGGCATACATCGTTGCACCCGTTGGGTCATCGACGATTCCCGTATCGACCTTCAGCGGCGTGCTCATCCCGATCCGCCACCACATGACGCTGGTGCGAAACGGATTGTTCATGTCGATCTGGGATGCTACCCACAGCGTTCCGTTTCTCAATACCGCGTTGGGCACCGAAATATATCCACAGTCGAGTTTGAGCGTGCTCCCGAGCTGAGGCGCGCTTCCGCCCGCTTGACCGCTGATGATGCCCAGTGGCGGCGGCTGCGGACTACCGACAGAGGTGAACGTCGAGCCGCTGACCGAGTAGATATCGATCTCCGTGTTGGACGGCGTAACGAGGTAGACGATGGCGTCGTCGCGACCGTCTACCGGAGTCAGTTCGATGCCTTGCGTTTGGACATCTGTTATCGGGAGGGTGGCAGTTCCTGCGTAGGCGTCCGTCTTGCGAACGATGTAAAGGTCGGACGATTCGCTGTTGTCGGTGTAGATGTTGGCCGTGATCACGATCGAGTCGCGCGTCAGGGCGGCGCGCGTAGCGTCGGCTTCCCGGATGTCGTTCGGGTCGACCAGAAAACGGTACCGGTGCCAGCCTAGCGACGGATTACCGTTGTCCGAGACCGCGATCAGCAGCGTCGATTTGTTGTAGTTGACGTCGTAGAGCGTGCAAAGGATCCAGCGGTCCGCGACCGCGTCGTACAAAACACGGGAGTCGTAAACCGTGCCATCGGTGTAGGCCGGGTCATGCCAGAAGCTTTCGAGTGGGATGTTGCTGAGGATGGCACCGGTGCGGTCCTGTACGAGGATGGACGCGTTCGAAGCGTGAAGGAGATACTTGGAGGAGACAGCGCCCGCGGCGTCCGAGGGATTCCAGCCAAGGTCGTGGCTGCCGGCGAAGCTGGAGAGGACCCGAGGCGCGGCAAGCGACGGCTTGGTGACGACTGACTCGCTGCGGATCGGAGCCTCGGCGGCGACGGCGCGGATCTTCGACGCAAAGGATCGCCTCTGCTCGTGCTCCTCGCCGTGCGGGATCGGTGCGCGCGGCACGAGGCCAAGCTCGCGCATCGTGGCATGCGGTGATGCGATTGCGTCGCGCGTGGCGGTTGCGGTTGCCACAGGCGAGGCTGCCGCCGAAGTGAGAAAGAGCAGGACAGGAACGATCACCGGGGCATGGTACCGGGGATTTGACAAAGAGTCTGTGACGGCCACAATTCGCCACTCGCTGAATTGATTCGGGGGTCCCTTGCACGGACATGGTCACTAGTGTCTGGGGTCACCGAAGACCTCCATGTCATAAGGCATAAACTGCCGTACGGAGCCTTGAAAAACTGTGAGATGCCTATCGCTTCTACTCCTGCTCCTCCTTGTCGCAACGTCCGCGTTTGGCGCCTCTCCTTCGACGGTCAACAACGATGACTCCTGTGACGTGATGGTCGCTCCCGCGGCCACGCTGCTCCTGCCGTACTTCGAAGTGGATTTCACCACCAATCGGGTGCAGGACACGCTTTTCACGATCACGAACGTGACGCGCTTGCCGCAGATCGCTCACGTCACCATTTGGACGGACTGGTCGTACCCGGTCCTCGCCTTCAACATCTACCTCACGGGTTATGACGTGCAGGGTATCTCGTTGAACCAGGTTCTGGGCGGCACGGTCGCTCAGCCCGCCGGCACCGGCCCGACTGTGTTCCAGACGCAGCCGTCGGGTGCTGGCTCGCTGTCTGCCGGCTTCACCGCCAACCCGAACTTCGCGGGTGGTGGCGCCTCGATCAACTGCGCCAACCAGCCGGGAGCGCTGTCTCCCACGCTCGTCGCCGCGCTCAGAAGCGCTCTTAGCACTGGTGTCTACAATCCGGGTGGTTCCGCCGCATGCCCGGACGCCGTCGGCGGGGTTCACGCGAACGCGATCGGCTACGTCACGATCGACGTCGTGTCGAACTGCTCGTTGCAACTGCCAACGGATCCGCTCTACTACTCGTCGTCGCTTCTGTTCGACAACGTTCTCATCGGCGACTACCAGCAGCTTGGACCCACTGCGTCCGGAACGACGGCGGCAGCGTTTGATGCAGGAGTCAATCCTCTGGTTCACATTCGAGCGGTGCCCGAAGGCGGCAGCGCCGGCTCGAAGGTCGCAACCGCGCTGCCGTATACCTTCTACGACCGGTACACGCCGGCGTTGACCCGGACCATCGACCGTCGCCAGCCGTTACCGTCCACGTTCGCGGCGCGGTTCATTCAGGGCGGGCCGGCCACATACCGCACAAACCTCAACATCTGGCGCGAGGGAATCGGCAACGGGAGCTGCAGCGATGCCAAGTCGTCAGCGACGATGGCCGTAGCGGAGATCGTCCGCTTCGACGAGCATGAGAATCCGTCCACGCTGGGAATTGACCCCTCACGCTCGCCGCGGTTACCAGTCACGTCCTCGACGTCATCGTCGGATTCTTCCTATCCGGCCATGCTCAGCTCCGACACCGGCGGCTGGCTCTACCTCAATCTGAACAACGGCGGAAGTACGACCTACTCGGCCCACGCTGGCGCTTCGACAAATGAAGCGTCCAGCCTTGCCCCGGCTGGCTCAACGACCACCGCCGGCCCGCGTCCAAGCCAGAACTGGGTAACCGTGACGATGTTCGGCACTGGCAGCCAGGGCAACCGACAGGCGGCGGCGTTCGACGCAGCGTCGCTCGGCACCGGCTGCTCGCCTGCTGCATTCCCGAGCTACGCGGCAGCGATCGGTCCCGCTGGCGGAGTGTTCGACTGCCCGCCCGGAACGACGCTCACGAACGGCTCCATCGCGTTGTGCGCACAGACGACCGCGACTCCGGCAACTCCTGCTGCTTCTGCGGAGCGACGGCGAGCCACGGGAAGGTCGGCGCCTTCCACGTCGATCGACAACGACGATAGTTGCGACATCAAGGTCGGCCCGGCCGCGACGCTGCTGCTGCCGTACTTCGAGGTCGATCTAGCCGGCACCTCCGGACAGACGACTCTCTTCACGGTCACCAACGTCACGCAATACCCGCAGATTGCGCACGTCACGCTCTGGACCGACTACGCCTATCCGGTGATGACCTTCAACCTGTTTCTGGGCGGTTATGACGTGCAGGCCATCAACCTCGCCGATGTCCTCATACGAAACACGGTCGCGCCGCCGAACGGCACGTCCGGCCCGAATCCCGGATCGATCTGGCCGGCCACCAACCCCAATCTGCGCACCTCGCTCGATTGCGCGGGCATTCCGGGAGTCATTCCGGGGACCATCATGGCGGAGGTGCGCAGAGCGCTCACAACCGGCGGGACAAGCTCATGCAGCCGCCCTGTTGGCAGCGTCCACGCGAACGCGATCGGCTATGCGACCGTCGACCTGGTGGCGAGTTGCACGTCCCGCTCTCCGTCGGATCCGCTCTACTACACGAACGACCTCCTCTTCGACAACGTGCTGATCGGCGATTACCAGCAACTCGTACCGCACCCTACCGGCGTGACTCCTACCTCGAGCGATGCAACAGGCAATCCGATGGTGCACATTCGGTCCGTACCTGAGGGCGGCGGCGCGGGTTCCAGCGTCAGTACCCGGCTGACGTACACGTTTTACGACCGTTACACGCCGGCGGGAGCACGGACCATGGACCGCCGGCAACCGCTTCCTTCAGCGTTTGCAGCGCGCTACATTCAGGGTGGTCCGAGGGCGTTCGCGACGAACCTCACCATCTGGCGAGAGGGCTTCGGCATCGGCAGTTGTGCGGATGCACTCGCGTCCGGAGCCATGATCGTTTCGGAGATCGTCCGATTCGATGAGCACGAAAACTTCACCGTCATTGACGATTGCATCGGGATAGGGGAATGCGCAACATCGCCCCGCACGCTAAACGCCGCGTCTTCAACCAACACAGCTTCAAGCATTTATTCGTACATTTCAACCGCCGACGTCGGTGGTTGGTTCTACCTCAACCTCAACAACGGCGGCAGCACGAGCTACTCGGTAACAAAAGACATCGGGAGCCAGAGAGCTCCGACGAATGCGAGGTCGAACCTGGCCCCCATCGGTTCTTCGACCACGAAGGGCCCTCGCCCCAGCCAGAACTGGATGACCGTCACGTTGTTCGGTTTCGCCAACTCCGGAAACCGCCTCACCGGCGAGTTCGACGCTGCCCCCCTCGGCAACGGCTGTTCGCCGGCAGCGTTCATCACCACTGCGAATTTCGGAGGCGCTTCTATCGGCCCCGCCGGCGGCGTCCTGGTCTGCCCGCCGGGCACGACGCCCGCCGACGGCTCGACGACGAAATGTACCGGCACGAACATCAACCCGCTCCCGTGAGCCGCCGGCGACGATCGGCGTCTGGTTACCCGCGTTTGACAAATAACCGCGCACGGCCTACATTCGCAACTCGCTGGATTGATTTGGGGTCGCTTGCAACCAGGGTAAAAAAAGCTAAATAGCCGGCAAGTTCGAATTCGTTCTTCGATTTTGGCCCCACGTCGAATCCGGCGTGGGGCTTTTTTTATGCGCGACTTCATCCAGGCAATCGCAGACGAGCACGTCTATCTCTTCGACGGCGCCATGGGCACGATGCTCTACGCCAAGGGTGTGTTCATCAACAAGTGCTACGACGAGCTCAATCTCCGCAATCCGGAGATCGTGCTCGAAGTTCACAAGCAATACGTCCGCGCCGGCGCCGAGATCCTGGAGACGAACACCTACGGCGCGAACCGCATCAAACTGCGCAGCTTCGGCATTGAGGACGACCTCCGCGAGATCAACGAGGGCGGCGCCGCCATCGCACGCCAGGCCGCCGGCGATTCCGTCTTCGTCGCGGGCGCCATCGGCCCGCTCGGCATCCGCATCGAACCTTACGGACCGACCTCACGCGACGAAGCCCGCGAGTACTTCCGCGAGCAGGCCGCCGCGTTGCGCGACGCTGGCGTCGACCTCTTTGTGCTCGAGACCATGTCGAACATCGCCGAGATCGAGCAGGGCATCCTTGCGATCCGCGACATCTGCTCGCTTCCGATCGTGGCGCAGATGACGATCGGCAACGACGGCCGGACGATCTACGGCGACGTGCCGCGAACCATCGCCCAGCGCCTCGATGCCGCCGGAGCCGACGTCATCGGACTCAACTGCTCGGTCGGGCCGGACGTCATGCTCGACGCCATCGAGGAGATGACGGCGGTCACGGCGAAGAAGATCTCCGCGCAGCCGAACGCCGGTCTGCCGCGCGAAGTAAACGGGCGGCAGATGTACATGGCCTCGCCCGACTACATGGCCAAGTACGCGAAGCGGCTCATTCAAAAGGGCGTGAAGTTTCTCGGCGGCTGCTGCGGCACGACGCCGGAGCACATCAAGGTCATGGCCGATGCGGTCCGGCCGCTGTCGCCGCGCCGGTCGTTCGTCGTCATCGAGCACGATGCCGACGGCAAGAACAGCGAGTCGAAGACCGCCGTGCCGTTCGCCGAGCGCTCCAACTGGGGAAAGAAGATCGCCGCGGGCGAGTTCGTCACGACGATCGAGATCACGCCGCCCAAGGGACCGAACCCCGACAAGATGATCGAGTCCGTTCATGCGATCCGGGAGGCGGGCGTCGATGCCGTCAACGTTCCCGACGGGCCGCGCGCGCAGAACCGCATGGGCGCGATCGCCGTAGCCGTCCTGCTCCAGCAGCGCGTCGGCATCGAAACGGTTCTTCATTATTGCTGCCGCGACCGCAACCTCCTCGGCATGCATTCCGACATGCTCGGATGCGCGGCGCTCGGCCTGCGCAATCTGCTGCTCATCACCGGCGATCCTCCCAAGATGGGGCCGTATCCCGATGCCACCGCCGTGTTCGACATCGATTCGATCGGCCTCACGAACATGGCCAACCTGATGAACCACGGCCTCGACCTCGGCGGGAATCCGTTCGGTGAGCCGACGAAGTTCACGATCGGCGTTGGCGTCAATCCCGGCCATCTCGACCTCGATTACGAGCTGCGCCGCCTCGACTGGAAAGTGAAAGCCGGCGCCGAGTACGCCATCACCCAGCCGGTCTTCGACGCCGCGATTCTGGAGAAGTTCCTCGAGCAAATCGAGGACATGCACCTACCGGTCATCGCCGGAATCTGGCCGATGCTCTCGTACCGCAACGCCCAGTTCATGAACAACGAAGTCCCGGGCGTTTCCGTGACCGATGAAGTGATGGAGCGGATGCGCATCGCCAGCGAGAAGAGCAAGGAGCACGGCCTGCGCGAAGGCGTCACCATCGCGCGCGAGACGCTCGAGCGCGTGCGCCACCGCGTGGCCGGTGTGCAGGTCTCAGCGCCCCTCGGCCGTGTCGATCTGGCGTTGCAGGTATTCGAGGGGCTGGTGGAGACGAAGGCGATCAGCTCGTAACAAGGCTGCCCGCGATCGGCTCTGCGTCAGCCGGTCGCGTTCCACGTGGAAAGTCACCGGGCCAGCCTGTCGCCTGACTCAGAGTCTTTCGCGAGAGACTCGGAGTCGTATGCAAGAGACTCGGGAGTCTTTCGCATGAGACTCAGGGTCTTTCGCATGAGACTCGGGAGTCTTTCGCAAGAGACTCAGAGTCTTTCGCATTAGACTCGGGAGTCTTTCGCATAAGACTCAGAGTCTTTCGCATGAGACTTGGAGTCTTTCGCATAAGACTCAGAGTCTTTCGCATGAGACTCGGAGTCTTTCGCATGAGACTCGGAGTCATATGCAAGAGACTCGGAGTCTTTCGCATGAGACTCGGCGTTGATTGCATGGCACTCACATTCGGATAGAGTTCGACCCGGACCGCCTCTCCCTGTCCCTCTTTTGCAAGGCGCGGTTGGTCGAACTGGTAGCGACGGGGCGACGATCTCAGTTCCCGCCCGCCGGGCTGACGTTCTGCATGCTGATCTTCTGGAACTTCTTCCCGGCCGCATCAAGCTCCACCGTCGCCCGGATCGTCACCGGGCCGTTCGCACCGGATGCAGCCGGAGTGACGACGTACGCAGGCGCCCAGAAGTCGACCGACTTGCTCTCTTTCGGAGCGATCGTCACATCGAAGCCCTGCGAGTGTGCAGGCAGGTCGTAGGCTCCGCCGCCGATTGATTGCACGCTCACGCGGTCAAGGTGAATGGGCGCATCCGTGGGGTTTCTCACTTCGACCCCGTAGTGCACCGACACCGGACCGGTATCGCTCCTCATCCCCTCGGCAACCCGGGAGAGCTGCACGAGCGTGATTTCCGGTTCGATCGAAGACGTCGTGTCGCTGCTTGCACAGCCGGCTGCGAACGACAGGAGCGCGGTCATCATCAGTAGATTTCGCATGATGGTCTCCAAAAAATGCGGGGAGCGTTTCCGCCCCCCCCCGGTCATCATTTAACAATCGAGCTGTCGGGTTGTTTCACTTCACGTAATTCAGCATCTCTTTGGCCGTAGCGGCGTCCTTGCCGTTCGGCTCCAGTTCCAGGTACTTCTGCAGGTTGACCTTGGCTTCGGCGTTCCTCTGCGTCCTCACGTAGATCATGCCGAGCTCGTAGTAGGCCTGCCCGAACTTGTCATTCGCGGCGATCGCGCCTTTGAGCAGCGGCTCGGCCTCCGCATCCTTGTTGCTGTTGATGAGCTTGGCCGCGTCGTTGAACATCGCCGTGGCGTCGGCCGGCAGCTTCTTGCGGTACTCGGCGGCTTTCGCCTTGTCGCCCTTGGCGGTGTACGACTCGGCCAGCACCGAGAAGAGATCCTGGTTGTCGTTGTCGACTTCGAGAGCCTTGTTGGCGCGGTCGATCGCCTTGTCGTAGTTCTTGGTACGCAGATAGAGCCTGGCCAGGGCTTCGTAGCCGGCGGTCAGATCCGGCTTTGCCGCGACGGCCTCTTCGAGCTTGGCGATTGCCTCGGGCAGTTTGCCCGCGTTAGCCAGCTCCGCGCCCTGGTTGTACGCGGCAACGCCAGGATCGACCTTGGCTGGGGGCGCATCCTTTGTCCCGCTCGCGGCAGTTCCGCCAGCAGCGAGTACCACGTCGCGAGTGTTGACGTCGCCGAGGGAGAACTTGACCTGCTGCTGCTCGAGGGGGGAGTAACCGGGAGCGGAAATGGTCACTTTGTAAAAGAGCGTACCGTCGAGCACGATGAAACGGTAGACGCCGTCTTTGTCGGTCTTGTACTGAGCGTGAAAGCTGTGTCCGGTGACCGCGTCGAGAGTGATGACCACATTCTCGATCGGTTTATGAGTCGCCGCATCGGTGACCTTCCCCTGAACGCGCGCTTCGCCGAGCGCGAACGCGTTACCGGCCACGACGATGAGGGCCAGCGCACACAGCGCGAATGTCTTACGCATTTGCTTCTCCTGTCGGTTGAATGTTCGTCGCAAGTTAACGCCCCGATCCAGTCACCGATTCCGGTTTGGGGCGGGGCTTATCGTGGTCGCCGAAGCAAAGCCAACCACAGAGACACAGAGAACACAGAGGTTTCTCTGTGACCTCTGTGCCTCTGTGGTGACCGGGTTTTCCTTTGACCCGTGTTGACTCAACGCGCGAAGGATGACACAGGCGGGTAGGCAACCGCTGACCGAACGATGCACGCTCAACCGTGCGTTGAATCACACGTCCGTTACTCGATCGTGAGATAGGTCTGATCCTTGAGTCCCCGCTCGAACTCCTGGAGCAGGCGCATTCCTTCGTTCGGCCGGACGATGTCCTGCTTGATGGCGGCGTCGATCTGCGTCTTCATCCGCTTCTCCAGATCGCGCCAGTCGTACTGGGTCATGGCAAGCACTTCCCCGATCGTCTGGCCAGGGATCTCTTCCTCGATGTAGAAGCCGCTCTCTTCATCGGCGTCGAGGAAGACATGCACTTCGTTGACGCGGCCGAAGAGGTTGTGGATGTCGCCCATGATGTCCTGGTACGCGCCGGTGAGAAAGATGCCGAGGTAGTAGGGGGCGCCGTCGCGTAACTCGTGGAGGGGAAGCGTCTCGCGGACGTCGTTGCGGTCGATGTACTTCGACACCTTGCCATCCGAGTCGCAGGTGATGTCGACGAGCGTCGATTCGAGCTGCGGCCGTTCGTTGAGGCGATGAATCGGAACGATCGGAAAGAGCTGTCCCAGCGCCCAGTGATCGAGCAGCGACTGGAAGACGGAGAAGTTGCAGATGTGCTGATCGGCCAGCTCGATGTTGAGCGTGCGCAGATCCTCCGGCACTTCTTCGGGATCCATGTGCCGGATGATGCTCTGCAGTTTCTCGGCGATCTCCCAGTAAAGCGTCTCGATGCGCGCCTTGACGTCGAGCGGCAGGAGGCCGAGCTCGAACATCTGCTGCGACTGCTCCTTGATCTGTTGCAGGTCGTGCCAGGCCTCGTTCACGTTCTCGTCGCTCAGGCTCTGATCGATGTCGAGGATCTCGCGCGTCAGCTTGTGGTCGGTCGCCTGCACCGTGCGCGGCTCCAGCGGCGTCTTCTCGATGGCGCCGAACGCCTGCACGACGAGCACGGAGTGATGCGCGACGATGGCCCGGCCGGACTCCGAAACGATGTTCGGATGCGGCACTTTCTCGTCGTCGCAGACGTCCATGATGTTGTAGACGATGTCGCTCGCATACTCCTCGAGCGTGTAGTTCATCGACGAGTGGAACTCCGACCGCGAGCCGTCGTAGTCGATAGCCAGCCCGCCGCCGACGTCGAGGTACTCGAGAGGATGTCCGAGCTTGTGCAGCTTGGCGTAGTACATGGCCGCTTCACGGACGGCGCGCTTGATCGTGAGGATGTCCGGAATCTGCGAGCCGATGTGGAAGTGGAGCAGCTTGAACGCCGACTCCATCTTCGCCTCGCGGAGGATGTCGATGGCTTCGAGAATCTCGGCAGTAGACAACCCGAACTTCGCGTGCTCGCCACCCGAGGTAGCCCACTTGCCTTTGCCTTTGGAGAGCAGACGGACGCGCATCCCGATCCACGGTTCGACGCCCATCTCCGCGGCGATGCGTGTGATGGCACGCACTTCCGAAAGCTTCTCAGCGATGAGAATCACTTTCTTGCCGAGCTTGCGGCCAAGGAGTGCCATGCGGATGAAGGTGGTGTCTTTGTACCCGTTGCACACGATCAGCGCCTCGGGATCGCTGTGAATGGCCAGGCCCGCGAACATCTCCGGCTTGGAGCCGACTTCGAGGCCGTAGTTGAACGGCCGGCCGGCGTCGAGAATCTCTTCGACGACCTCGCGCAACTGGTTGACCTTGATCGGGAAGACGCCGCGATAGCTGCCGCGGTATTGATGCTCGGTGATCGCGCTGTTGAAGGCGTTGTTGAGCGTCTCGACGCGGTGCCGCAGCAGGTCCTGAAAACGGATCAGCAGCGGAGTGTTCAGGTTCAGCACCTGGGCTTCGCGTAAGACATCGATGATCGGCACCGCGATGCCGCTTTCCTGCAGCGGCGCGACGGTGAGATCGCCGGCCGGGTTCACATCAAAATAGCCGGTCCCCCAGCGGTCGATCATGTACAACGACGATGCGTCGTCCACCGTCCACGGGGCCCGCTCGTCGAACTGTTCGGGTTGTGCTTCCATCGCGCGGAAGGATAGACCATCGCGGACCTACTTCACCGAACTGTTCTACTTTCGGTCGTAGGTCAATTTGGACGCTTATCGTGGTCGCCGAGGCAAAGGCAACCACAGAGACGCAGAGAACACAGAGGGACCTCTGTGACCTCTGTGCCTCTGTGGTGACAGGTCTTTCAAGTTGACCCCACAACCTCGCGTTTGGGAGCGATCAGTGCTTCGCCGCCGTCTCCGTTTTCTTGACGTCGTCCTCGGCCTTCTTGCCGGCCTTCTGCAGTCCTTCGCCCGCTTTCTGCGCGACCTGGCCGAGGCCTTCTTTTACGCCACGTCCCAGCTCGACGGATCCGTTCTTGATCTT
>DATLVW010000202.1:0-6209 GCA_035577085.1 Thermoanaerobaculia bacterium | reverse complement strand
CTGCATGGGCGGCGTGAACAACGCGTTGGCCTGGGGCGTCGGTGCCACGGAGTACGCGAACCTCGTGCATTCGGGGTTTACGCAGGTTGAGGTTTCGGAGTCGATCCGCTTCGAGCTCGTGGGGACTCTGCGTGAGAACGTCACGGCGAAGGACGTGATGCTGTACATCCTCCTGA
Organism: Thermoanaerobaculia bacterium; assembly: GCA_035577085.1. Classification (GTDB taxonomy): domain Bacteria; phylum Acidobacteriota; class Thermoanaerobaculia; order Gp7-AA8; family Gp7-AA8; genus JADGNZ01. Next base: position 6,033 of record DATLVW010000202.1, on the reverse strand, counting down.
ACTACGCCAAGCCGCAGATGACGCTGGATCGGATCATGGAGTTCACCGGTCCCGGTCTGCGCTCGTTGTCGATGGACGAGCGCGCCACGCTGGCGAACATGGCCACCGAGTGCGCGGCGCGAACGGCGATCATCGAGGCGGACGAAAAGACATTCGCCTGGATCGCCGCCATGCGTCCCGAGGCCGATATCGAAGCGCTCCGTGCGCGTGCGGTCGCTCCGGATCCCGACGCGGTGTACGCGGGCGGCGTGCACACGATCGACCTCAGCGAGATCCGTCCGATGGTGGCGCATCCGGGCGATCCCGATCACGGCGTCCCATCCGATCCGACGAACGGAGCGTTCGTCGACGAAGTCAGCGATGTGAAGATCGACATCGCTTACGCCGGCTCCTGTACCGCGGGCAAGGTGGACGACTTCCTCTTCTACCACCAGGTAGCGAAGGAGGCTGTGGATGCCGGATTGAAAGTGGCGGAGGGCGTGAAGTTCTACATCCAGTTCGGCTCGCAGGCTGTCGAGACGTTCGCACGTGAGAACGGTCTGCTCGATACGTTCGAGCGCGCCGGCGCCATCGTCCTCAATCCCGGCTGTGGCGCCTGCATTGGTTGCGGTCCTGGAGTGTCCGAGGACTCCGATCAAGTCACGATCAGCGCGATCAACCGCAACTACAAAGGCCGCAGCGGCCCCGGCAAGTTGTGGCTTGCCTCGCCTCTGACCGTCGCCGCGTCAGCGTTCACGGGCCACGTCACCGCCTACACGCCAGGGATGTTCGCGAAGGAACTGGTGGAGGCGTAGACGGGCGAAGAATCATGAACCACAGAGACACAGAGATCATAGAGTGGAAAGCGACGCCTCTGTGATCTCAGTGTCTCTGTGGTGAGACGATCTCCCTACTCCGTGCTCCACGGCGGCACGATGCCGTTCATCCGCGCGTAGGCGACGGATTGGCCGAGGTGCTCGTGGAGGTGGTTGAGGGCCAGCATGAAGGCGGCGCGCTCGGTGCTGTCGTTGCCGAACATGTGAATCGATTTGTCGAGATCGGCGTCCGAGGTGTTGATGATCGCGTCGCGCAGGTAGTCGAACGATTTGCGGAGCTCCTCGATGATGCGCGGCTTCTCCGTGATCCGCTCGAACGAACGTGTATCGAGCATCGGATGGTCGCCGACGAAACTAACCAGCGTGTAGTTGCCGCCGGCCATGTGCATGTAGACCTCGCTCACCGAACGGACGCCGTGCGCCGGACGCCAGTCGTACTTCGAAGCCGGAACCGCCGCAGCCAGCGAGAGAATCTTCTTCTGCATGTCGTCGAGATCGTGAAGCAACTCAGCGCGGACGCCGCTCTTCGGAATCGCTGGTGGCGTCGTCTGCCGCATCTCGTGCGGCGCGCGGGCGCTGCGCACGGCGGCGGCCAGCGGTGAGGCTGCGATGATGGCCATTGCCACGATCGAGGTAAGGCGCATGTTTGAGGGTCTCTCCTGGGCGAGCAGTGGCAACAGATTACTCCCGCCGGATGTTCGCGAGCAACGAATGATCCGGCGCGAAGATGACATTCCGAGGGGTGGACGAGAGCTCATGGGTCACGGTCTGCTCGTTCTTGTTGATCAGTACGTAGAACATGCCGGCGCGGTTACCGTCGAATTCGAGGCGCACCGGCGCCACCATCACAAAGTCATCGCCCACGCCGCTGCGCTTCACGGTGACGCTGATCTTTGATCCGCCGGTTGCCGTCGGTTCGACCTTGTAACTCCAGCGGATTGTGGGAATGGCGGAGTCGTAGATCCAGGAATTGAAGAAGAAGCTCCAGTCGCCTGGCGCATTCTTCTCGACCTCTTTCTGGAAGTCGGCGGTGCTGGCGTCTTTGCCGCTGTAGTCCTTGATGAAGTCGCGCAGGATTTTGAAGAAAACATCGTCGTGACCGGTCTTGAACCGCAACATTGTTCGAAGCATGTGCAGTACGAGCGGCCCTTTGAAATACGCCTGGATCTCGTACCCCGCCGGCACCTCGGCTGTAGCAGCGCGATAGCCGACGCCGATCGGTCCGATGCGAGCGCGCGCACTGGGATTGAACTCGACCAGCCAAGGCCGGTTGAACTTGCTGAATCCGCCGCCCATGTTGCCCTGCACGATGCTGTCGTACACGCTGACGATCTCGTCGTAGTACTTGTCGCCGCCCTTCACCGTCGCCTGCACGAACATCATCGCCGAGTATTCGGCGAACGACTCGCTGAGCCACTGATCGCGGTACGTTTTCCAGCCGACCTTGTGACCCCACCACTCGTGAGCCACTTCATGCGTGCGGAAAAGCTCCGTTGCGCCGGGATGCTCCTCGTAGGAGAACTCGGATAAGTGGAGGAAGCCGTCGAACGCCTGTCCGTGCCCCGCGGCGATGGCGGTTGCATAGATCTGGGGCGTGTCGAGCTTGTCGTCGAAGAGCAATTGATAGAAGCGAAGCGAGTTGATGACGTCCGCGCCGGCGTTGCGGATCCGGTTGCCCGGATCCAGACCAGTGACCGTGCCGAACGAGATGACCTTCGGAGCTCCGGGAAGCTCGAGTGGAACTTCGACGAAGCGCTCCGCGGTCGAGAACGTGACCATCTTCGCGGGCTTCTCGACGAGCCAAACCGATGTCTTCGTTCCATCCGCCGCTTCCGTCTCGCTGATTCGCTTACCCATCGAGCGCACTTCATTGCGCTTGCTGACCTTCAACTCGATATGTGCGGTCGTGGCGTCGAAGGCATCGGGAATCGTCGGATACCAGGCGTTTCCGGGTGCGTAGTTTGGCGTTTCGAGGTCGTATTGGAACGTGACGACGCGGGAAGCGTTTGCTCGCAGCGGCGCGGGGAAGATCACGGTCATGGTGCTGTCGGACACGTCGTTGCTGATGCCCGAGCTGCGTGCGCCAATGTTGTCTCGAAGGATCGTCAGCGGCTGCCCCTTGTCGTCGATCGCGGTGACATTCTTCGCGGTCGGGTAGAGCTCCATCGCCAGCGCGCCGATGCCGTCGATGTTCGGCGTGATCACTTCGGCGATCGTGTAGTGACCGTTGAGCATGGCTTGATCGGTCTCGCCGACCCGGCGCGAGTTCCATTTGCCTTTCGAGAGATCGGCTTTGATGTCGAGGCTACTAATGGTGGCCGGCCGGACGTCGGACTCGCCGTGACCGCCACTCGGATCACGATCCTTGGCTCGATCGAGGCTGATCCACACCTCTTCGGTTTGGCGGTCGAAGCGGATCAACTGGATCTCTTCGCGGCGGGTCGAGTCGTAGTCGAATGTGAGCCAGTCGTAGTCGGGCGTTTTGATCGCCGCCGTCATCTGCAGCGCTCCCGGATTCAGCATCGCGGCGATGACTTTGGCGTCGATGTCGCGGCCGAGGTCGATCAGCCAGTGGTTTTCGCGATTTTCGGCCAAGGCATTCTTTGCCCACTGAGCCTGCGGTCCGGGAAAGAGCTTGTCGATCGTGTCGTCCGAGACTCGCAGGACGAGCTGCGTGAAGCGGACGTCGACCGAGGAGATGTCATGCCGGGAGAAGCGGCGCAACTGCGCGCGCTCGATCGTGTCGGGCACGGCCATCGTGAAACGTCCTTCGCCCTCGAACACCAGTCCAGTCGTTCGGCCCGATACCGGCTGCATGAGATGCACCTTGCCGGAGAGGAGCTTGATCATGGCCACGTCGCGGCCGATGGTGAGCGGCTCGGTGATTGCGATCGGCTCGACCGTGAATTGCCACCTCTGCAATTGGTCATAGTCAGCGCGAGCATGCGCCGGATCGGCTCCCAGAAGGGGTAGGGCGAGAACGAAGAGAAAGACCGTCAACAACGATGCGCGAAAAGACAAGGAGCCCCCTGGTTCCACCCCATGAAGAACACAGCTTGACTGATTGAGGATGAATGAGAACATCTTAAAGGAACAACCGCGGAATCCCGCGGAAAGGAGACACAGTGCCGAGTAACAGCTGTCACTGTCGCCACTGCACTGTATTTTCCCGTAATCTCGTCGGCGAGTACGGCGACATGAGAAGGACTGCCAGTCCCGCGCCTCCGAAAGGCCCGCCGAAGGGCCCGGCCCCTCCTCCTCCGCCGACTCCGAAGAATCCCATCTGACGCTCCCGTCCGAGCGAAGGGGAACTTCGTGCTCTACGTCGCGTGGAGTGTCAGGTCTTCGGCGTCATCGAGAGTCTGCGCGGCTTGTCATCGCGAGAGGGTAGGGATCGCCCATCCGAAACACTCCTGATCGAAAGCCGAGATCTTCTCCGTGTCCCCCGCGTCTCCGCGTGACCGGTTTTGACTCTCGCTCATCCCGGACTAAACGGAACGCCAACGCCTTTCTCGCACAGCAACTTCAGGCTATTGAGGTAGTAGCCCCAGTTGAAGTTGTAGATCCCGTATACCTCATCCGACAGCTCGCGCGCGTAGCCCTGCTCGAACATCAGCATCGTTTCGCCATTGCGCTCCGCGAGGGAGAACGTGAATGTATTGTCCTGCCAGTTCGCATGGCCGCCAACGCATCGCCACCGAACCGCACGATCCTTCTCGATCGAGGCTTGCTCCATCTGTGGATTGAAATCTCCGGCAAACGTGAATCGGATGATGCCACCCTGCCGCTCCTCGGCATCAACCTTCTTCGTCCACCATCCGCGCAAGCCCTTGCCGGTGGTGAGCGCCTCAAAGACAGCTGCTGGCGCCGCATGAATGTGAACCGCATGAATGATCTGTTTCATGTGATGTGCAACACTCCAATCCGGGGGCTCGCTCGCCGCTATCTTCCCGACGCACGACGCCGTACAGGACAGTCGTCGATGCAGGCCTCCCACAACTCGTGTCCCGTGTTCGCGCCCGTGGCCGCGAAGTAGAGAGTGCCGCCTGCCATCATGAACTGATCGGGGTCTGACGGGGCGACTCCCGGATTGAGGTCGTACAGCAAATGGGTTCCGGCGATCGTGCCGTCGGAGACCCAAAGCTCGGCGCGGTGGATGTCGTCGTTGCCCGTGAAGTAGAGTCGTCCGCCGTGGTAGAGGAGCGGGTGAGGCACACACATTTCGAGCGTGTCGCCAAGAGCCCCTTCGAACGTGCCCAGACGGAACGTGCCTGCCGTGGTTCCGTCGCTGCGCCAGAGCTCGGGGGTGAAGTTGTTGTACCCGAACCAGAAAAGAACGCCATCGCCAACGGCCGTGTCGCCGGGCCTCACGCAGAAGAAGACCGGAATTACGTCGCGAACCTTCATCGTTCCGGCCCCGGTGCCGTCACTGCGCCACAGCTCTCCGTCAATCATGAACAGCAGCGTACCGCCGACGTTCCACATCATCACGGGTGCACTCACATTGACAAACCGGTGGACCAGGATGCTCTCGCCCGAGGCGATGTTCGTCTTCCACAGATTGAACGCATTGTCATTAAGAGCAGAAGCGTAGAAGACCCAGTCACCGACGCGCGTGAATGCCTGCGGCGATTCGGAGTCCTGCCCGTCCGGCGCGCTGAGCGACTGTGTTCCCGCTGCGGTCCCGTCCGTTCGCCAGGGCTGCGCCCTATCCATTCCGCTGCCTTGTGCGGAGAAATACACATAATCGCCGGCGACGATCGAGCTCTTCGCATAAAGGAACGAGCCGCTTGTTCCGGGCAGGATGTCGGCAATCATCCGGGTTCCGGCGACCGTGCCGTCGGTGAACCAGGGCTCCACGCCGTGCGCTGCGTCGTCTGCCTGAAAGAACAGGCCGCCCTTGAACGGAATCAATGCATCAAAGTTCCGGAGGTCCGACTGCTGCGTAAGGCGGAAGGTTCCGGCGGCCGTACCGTCGGTGCGCCACAGCTCTTGCACGAAAGCCGCCGCGACTGCGACGTAATAGTAGACGCCACCGCTGACGATGCCCTGCCCAAATGGCCGCGATCCTCCCGCGGTCGAGGCAGCCAGCGGCAACGTCCCGGCTTCCGTGCCGTCACTGGTCCAGACAGAAGAAGCAACTCCGTCCGATGCCGTGAAGAAGACCTTTCCATTGAGACTCTGGATTCCGTTAGGGTACGAGCTCATAGCAGTATCG
>DATLVW010000201.1:0-11039 GCA_035577085.1 Thermoanaerobaculia bacterium | reverse complement strand
GTGACCTTCTTCGAACCGTTCGACACCACTCCGTTCTCGACGACGAGCTGCTCTTTCGGGCTCCCGAGCTTCTCTGACGCCAGCTTCATCAGCACCGCTCGCGCCTCGGCTGCCGCTGCGCGCACTGCCGGGCCGAACATCCGCGTCGACTGCGACCCCCACGTGCCGGCATCCCACGGACAGAGATCGGTGTCGCCCATGACCATGGTGATCGAATCGAGCGAGACGCCGAGCTCCTCGGCCGCCATCTGCGCCAGCGATGTGTGTACGCCCTGACCCATCTCGATTTTTCCGGAGAAGAGGGTCACGCCTCCGTTCTCGTCGATCCGCAGGTAGGCGTTGAGATCCTCGGGATAGCCGCGCCGCTGCGCGAACAAATCGGCCGGCTTCGACGTCATCAGCACGACGATGCCGCCGCCGAGGAGCTTGCAGAAAAGGCGGCGGTCGATGCCGGTAGCGATTCCGGGCGAAGATGATTCTGCCGGAGGGAGTGGCCACGGCTGCGTCGTCATCGGGCACCTCCGGCCTTCGACGCGTCTTCGATCGCGGCGATGATTCCCTGATGCGCGCCGCAGCGGCAGAGGTTCCCGTTCATCTCATCGACGATCGCGCTGCGCGAAGGGTGTGGCTGCTTCTGCAGAAAGGCCCACGCGTTCATGAGCATCCCTGAGGTGCAGTAGCCGCACTGGAACCCACCGTGTTCGATGAAGGCCTGTTGCAGCGGATGCAGCTTCCCGTCGTGCTCGAGTCCTTCGACGGTAACGACGTTCTTGTTTTCGACATCGGCCAGCGAGGTCTGACAGGACCGAACCGCAGTGCCGTTGACGGCGACGGTGCAGGCGCCGCACAAGCCCTCGCCACAGCCGAATTTCGTGCCGGTGAGATTGAGATCGGTGCGGATGACCCACAGCAGTGTGCGCCGTTCGTCCGTGTCGAGTGCCACGGGCCGGCCGTTCAGGTGGAACCGGATGCTCTTCGTCACGCGAGCCTCCTGCGTTAGGGGGTCCATGGTATCGCACGCCTCCCCCAAACACATGACGCGATTCCCTGCGGTTGGGGGATGGAGCTTCGTGGCGCGGAAGATCACTGTCGGTGCATGCAAAAGGAGAAGTCATGAGCATGCATCGCGGGCGCATCAGCCTCGTGTGTTTTCTGTTGACGGTACTGATCTTCGTCCTCACCGCACCATCAGCGAGTGCGATTCCGGCGTTTGCTCGCAAGTACGAGACATCCTGCCAGACCTGCCACACCGGCTTTCCGAAGCTGAATCCATTCGGAGAGGCATTCAGGCTCAACGGCTATCGGATGCCGAAGGAGACCGAAGAGCAGATCAAGATCAAGCCGGTCAGCCTCGGCGCCGAGGCGTACAAAAAGATGTGGCCGAATGCGATCTATCCCAGCGATCTGCCCGGACAGGTGCCGCTTGCGCTGAACGTGAAGATGGCCAGCGTCTACGCGTCGTCACTCGATGACACCGGTCATGCGATCGTGCACAACGACTTTCAATTTCCGCAGGAAGCGAACCTCTTCGCGGGCGGCACTCTCGGCGAGCACATGAGCTTCCTCGGCGAGGTCACATGGTCCGAAAACCCGGACGGCAGCAGTTCCACCGAGATCGAGCGCATGCATCTGCAGGCGGGATCGTTCATCGGCCCCGAGCACCTGTTCAACATCAAGATCGGCAAGTTCGCGGCCGACCTCGACTACGGATTCCACGAGATGTGGTTGTCGACCGATAACGGCGTCGACAATCTCTTCTCCTTCAATCCCATCGGATTGCATGGAGGGACGGGGATCTCCGAGGGGGCCATCAGCCTTCCGGTGAACGTGAAAGGAATCGAGGCGTACGGAGTAGCCAAGCACCGCTGGTTCTACACCGTGGGCGTCGTCAACGGCCTCGGCCCTTCCGCGAGCGGTAATGTCGACGGCAACGCCAGCAAGGACGTCTACGCGCGTGTCGATTACAAGTTCGGCGGAATGGGGCTCGACGGCGATTCTACGGGAGTGACGCTGCCGCCGGAGAACTGGAGAGAGCGGTCGTTCCGCGTCGGTGTTCTCGGGTATCACGGCAACGGTTCCGGGGTCGACTTCCCAATCACCGACGAGACCGGGGCCACCGTGAATGTGCAAGACCGAACCTTCAACCGCGCCGGGCTCTTCGCCTCCTGGTACTACGACGATCTCAATGTCTTCGGCGTGGCCATGAGCGGGTGGGATCGCCTCGGCACATTCGCGGCGGACGGATCACTCTCCAGTGCACAGAGCTTCCGCTACAACTCCTGGTTCGTTCAATCGGACTACGTGATCCTGCCGCCGCTTCAGGCATCGCTTCGGTATGAAAGCGTGACGCCGCCGGGCGCGGCGGGAGTCAAGTCTCTTCGCGCGCTCAACGCCAGCATGGCCTACTTCTTCTACGCCAATGTGAAAACGATGGTCGAGTACCGGCGCGACCTGAGCGAGTCGAAGAACTACCAGCTCTCCACCATCCTCCGCTTCGCCTTCTGACCCCATTACCAACAAGGAGATATTCAATGAAAGTTGTCCTCGCATCGCTCATCGCACTCATGGCGCTGCCACTCATGGCCGGCGACATCCACGGCAAAGTCGTCGCGCACAGCGTTCGCAACTCCGCCGACGCCATCGTCTACGTCGACAAGATCGCCGGAAAGACGTTCCCGCCGCCAGCGGCGCACGCCAAGATCGATCAGAAAAACATGCAGTTCACGCCGCACGTGCTTGCAGTCATGGCCGGCACGACGGTTGACTTCCTCAACTCTGACGCCGTCCTCCACAACGTCTTCTCGCCCGACGCCTGTGCCGATAAGTTCAACCTGGGCACGTGGCCTCAGGGACAGGTGAAGAGCTTCGTCTTCAAGAAGGAATGCTTCGCGTCGCTCCTGTGCAAAGTCCATTCGGAGATGGAAGGCTTCGTGGCCGTGCTACCGACGCCGTACTTCGCCGTGACGGCGGCCGACGGCTCGTACGACATCAAAGACGTTCCCGACGGGACGTACACCGTAAAGGTCTGGCACCCGAAGCTGAAGGCGGCCACCAAGAGCGTCACCGTGAAAGGCGCGACCGAGGCGAGCTTCGAGATCGCGAAGTGAGCCATGAGCGGCGCCGAGCACAATCAGGAGTGGCTGGAGCGTAACTTCCCGTGCAAACAGGCCTGTCCTGTTCATACGGAAGCGGGGAAGTACGTGACCCTGATTGCGCAAGGGCGCTTCCGCGAGGCGTACGCGGTGGCCCGCAGACCGAACCCCCTTGCGTCGATCTGTGGGCGCATCTGCGCCGCTCCCTGCGAGGCGGTCTGCCGCCGGGGTGAGATCGACGCACCGATCTCGATTCGCGCGCTCAAGCGGTTCGTCACCGAGAAGTTCGGCGTGGAGAGCATGCTCGACTTCTCGGTGCTCACCGAAATCTACGGCGACCGAACGAATCGCTATCCGGAGAAGGTAGCCATCATCGGCTCCGGCCCCGCCGGCCTGGCCTGCGCGCACGATCTGGCGCTCCTCGGGTACCACGCCACGGTCTTCGAAGCCGCTCCTGTAGCGGGCGGGATGCTGCGCCTCGGCGTTCCCGAATACCGCCTGCCGCGCGCGCTGATCCAGCTCGAGATCAACGCCATCCTCTCGCTCGGCGTGGAGCTGAAGACGAACGTCCGGATCGGGAAAGACCTGACGCTCTCGCAACTGAAGGCCGAAGGGTATGCGGCCATCTTCCTCGGCGTCGGCTCGATGAAGAGCCGCGAACTAGCCATCAAGGGGCTCGAGCTCGACGGAGTACTTCGTGGCATCGACTACCTCCTCAACATCAACCTCGGCTACCGCGTCGAGATGGGGAAGAAGGTCATCGTGATCGGAGGCGGCAACGTAGCCGTCGACGTGGCCCGCACGGCAGCACGCGGAGGCGAGCAGACGAACATGCAACGCAACCTCTCGATCGTGCAGGCCATGGATGTGGCGCGTAGCGCGGTCCGCTTCGGCGCGCGCGACGTGACCGTCTGCTGCCTGGAGTCGGAGAGCGAGATGCCCGCCGCGAAGGATGAAGTGGACGAGGCCTCGATCGAAGGAATCCGCTTCGCCTACCGGCTCGGTCCCAAACGGATCGTCGGCGCGAATGACGTGGTGACGGGCGTCGAATTTCTGCGCGTGTCGCGGGTCTTCGACGAGACCGGGCGCTTCGATCCGAAGTACACCGCTGGATCGGAGACGGTCATCGAGGCCGATACCGTGATCGTGGCTATCGGCCAGACCGGCGACTTCGCCTTCCTGCAGCCGGAGGACGGCGTGGAGACGCGCGGCGGGCGGATCATCATCGACCCCGACTCGCTGGCCACCACCGCGCCGGGCATCTTCGCCGGCGGCGATGCCGCGTTCGGACCGCGCATCGCCATCAGCGCGGTGGCGGACGGCAAGCGCGCCGCGAAATCGATCGACACGCTGCTGCGCGGAGAGCCTCGGGCCAGCGACGACGCATCCGTGGATGTCGTCATCGAGCCGCGCTGGGATCGCGAGCTCGACTTCGAAGGGATTCCGCGGCAGAAGCCTCCATCCCGGCCGCTGGCGCGACGGATCGGCATCGCCGAGGTCGAGGAGTGCTTCAGCGAGCACGCGGCGCGGCGCGAGGGAAGCCGCTGCCTCCGCTGCTGGACCAACACCATCTTCGATCAGAACGCCGCCGCGGGAACGGAGTGCATCCTCTGCGGCGGATGCCAGGACATCTGTCCGGAGCATTGCATCGCCATCGTCCCCGCCGCGCGCGTGATCTCGCTCCCAGCCGACGCGATCGAGCTCGCGCCAATCCTTCTCGAGAACCGGTGGGTGGGCTCGGTCATGCTCAAGAACGAAGAGGTCTGCATTCGCTGCGGACTCTGCGCGGTGCGTTGTCCCGTCGGCACGATCAGCATGCGCAGCTTCCACCGAAAGGAGAGCGACGTTGCCTGAACTGGAAGGAATGTTCGGTCCCGAGGTTGAGGAGGAGGAGACGCTGGGCCGCCGCGACTTCTTCACGCAGATCGGCGTCGGCGCCTGCGCCGTCGTTGCCGTCGCTTCCGGCATCGTGACGCTCGACTATCTCGAGCCGAAGGTGCTCTTCGAGCCGTCGACAACGTACGTAGCCGGCTCGCCGCTCGACTTCGCGCCCGGCGTGGTCGTTCCCAATCAGGAGAAGAAAGCGTTCGTGATTGGCGGGGCGAACGGCATCTATGCACTCTCCGCCGTCTGCACGCACCTCGGCTGCATCACCCGCTACAAGTCCGATGAAAGCGCGATTGCCTGCCCCTGCCATGGCAGCCGCTTCGATCTTGAAGGGAACGTTACACACGGACCGGCGCCGCGCCCGCTGCCGTGGCTCGACGTCAGCCAGGATGCGAATGGCAATCTCGTCGTCGACACCGGCATCGTCATCGCGCGCGGAAAGGTGTTCCGGCCATGACCGTCGGGGAGTGGGTTCGCAACACATCTGTCTACCGGTCGGTGATCCGGCACGGCGTCGCGCCGACGAATCGCAACCGGTCTCTGATCATCTTCGAGAACCTCTTCCTTCACGTTCATCCGGTGAAGGTGCGGGAGAAGACGCTTCGCTTCACGCACACGTTCTGGCTCGGCGGCATCACGCTGGCCAGCACGATCATCCTCGTGGCCACGGGCATCCTCCTGATGTTCTATTACCACCCGTCCGTGCCGCAGGCGTATCGCGACATGAAGGAACTGCAGTACGTCGTCGACAACGGCGTCTTCCTGCGCAACCTCCACCGCTGGTCGGCGCATCTGATGGTCTTCAGCGCGTTCCTGCACATGCTCCGCGTCTTCTATCACCGCGCCTACCGGCCGCCCCGCCAGTTCAACTGGGTTGTCGGCGTGGTCCTGCTGCTCCTGACGTTGTTGCTGTCGTATACCGGCTACCTGCTGCCGTGGGACCAGCTCGCGTTCTGGGGCGTCTCGGTCGGAACGAACATGGCCAAGCAGGCGCCGCTGATCGGCGAGCGCGTCCGCTTCTTCCTCCTCGGCGGCAACATCGTCTCGGAGAACGCGCTGCTCCGGTTCTACGTGCTGCATTGCGTCGTCCTGCCGGTGGCGCTCCTGCTCCTCATCTCCGTTCACATCTGGCGTGTGCGGAAGGATGGGGGAGTGCAGGGACCGCCTGACGACGAGAGGAGATCGCCGTGACCACACCGATCGAGATCATCGAATCGGACGATCCGCTCGCCAATCCGTGGCGCGTTGCGCTCGTGCGTCCGGACGGGCGTCCGGCAGTTCACGAGACCGACGAGCGCTACGTGATGACGTTTCCGCACCTGATCCTGCGCGAGATCATCCTCTTTCAGGTCGTAGTGATCGTTCTCTCCCTCGCGGCGATCCTTTTCAACGCGCCGCTGGAGAGCATCGCCAATCCGGTGGAGACGCCGAATCCGGCCAAAGCGCCGTGGTACTTCCTCGGTCTTCAGGAGTTGCTGCACTACTTTCCGCCGGTCGTGGCCGGAGTGGTGTTGCCGGCGCTGGTCGGCATCTGTCTTGTGGTCATTCCGTACTGGCGCGTCAATCTCGAAGGCGCGCCGCTGTGGGCCGCACCGTCGCGATGGAAGTCTCCTGCGATCGCTGCGTCGGTCATCCTGCTTTCGGTCCTCTTCGCCGCGTTCAGTTGCTGGCCGATCGTCATACCGACCGTCATCCTCGGCGTGGCCATGTTCGCGGCCCATGCCGTGCGTCCGGGCGGCCGCTGGCAGTGGTTGTGGGGCGTTACGCTGCCGGAATGGATCATGACGTGGTTCGTCGTGATCGCAGTGGTGCTGACCGTGATCGGAACGTTCTTCCGCGGGCCGGGATGGATGTGGGTCTGGCCGTGGATGGACGCACCCCGAGGATGAGGAGGCCGATGTGACGCTGCGACGACTCTTCGCCCTTTCCAGCCTCGCGTTCCTCATCGTGCTGGCCTTCTCGCCGGTCAAGAACGCGCTGCGGCCTTACCGCGCGTTGCAGCGCCAGTTTCGCCTCGTGGGGATTGCCAGGGCGTCGAGCGGGAAAGCGGCGGAGGCATATTCGTCCCGTCCGATCGCGATCCAGCAGGTCTGGATTCCGGAACTGAACAATCGCGTCGATCGATGCACGACCTGTCACCTCGGCGTTGTGGACGCCGCCATGACCACTGCGACGGAGCCGTTCCGCACGCACCCGCCGACCTTCCACACGCCGCGTGACGTGCAGCGTTTCGGATGTACGGCTTGCCATGGCGGCGAGGGGCTGGCCACCGATCAAGCCGACGCACACGGCACCTCGGCTGACGCGACCTCTCCGATCCTTCCCGCGGATCTCATCGAGGCGGGATGCGGGCGCTGCCACGACGCCGAGGCGGTTCGCGACGCGCCGACGCTCTCGGCCGGCCGCGCGCTGATGACGAAGTCGAACTGCTTCGCCTGCCACAAAGCCCGCGGCCACGAAGACTTCCGCGCCGACGCCCCGCCACTCGAGACGCTGTCGATGAAGACTGGCGCCGAATGGCTGCGGCGCTGGCTCAGCAATCCGAAGGCGGTCGATGCCAACGCCACGATGCCGAACTTCCAGCTCACCGGCGACGACATCAAGGTTCTGTCGCACTACCTCTTCGCGCGTCCCGTCCCGCCGCAATTGCAGCACGCCATCGAGCTGGCGGGGGCGGAGCCGAACGGCGACTCCGCCCGCGGCAAGACGCTATTCGCCGAGTCACGATGCATCTCCTGTCACACGGTCGGTGGCAAGGGGAACGGTTCCGCTCCGGAACTGGGGACGATCGCGTCGCGCGCTTCGCGCGGATGGCTGATCGCCTTCGTTCGCGATCCGCACGCGTTCTACCCGCAGACGAAGATGCCGCGGTACTCGTTCACGGACGCGGATGTGCGCGACATCGTGGCCTGGTTCGAGGACGAGTTGAAAGACTTCGACGCGCCCGCGAACATCCTCACGCCCCTGCGCGTCAATCAGACGTTCGCAGAAAAAGGGGAGAAGCTGTTCAAGAGCGCAGGCTGCTTCGCATGCCACAGCGGTGTGAAGGAAGGCGAGCGATTCGGCCCCGATCTCTACGGCATTGGCGACCGGAAGGCCACATCGCTCGACTTCGGCAAGCTCACGGACCTGCCGCGAACGCTCGCGGGTTGGCTCGATGCGAAGATCACCACGCCACGGTCCTTCGCCTCGGGTCTGAAGATGCCCACCTTCGCCTTCGACGCCGCGCAGAAGCGCGCCATCGTCACGGCGCTGCTGGCCATGCCCGCCACTGCCGTGCCGGACGCCTATCACTCGTCGCCGGTGCAGCAGGCCGCCATCGTTCCGGCCGGGCCCGTCGGCGAGATCATGACCCGCTATCGCTGCCTCTCCTGCCATCAGATCGGCAGAGCCGGCGGCGACATCTCGACGGCACCTCTGACGTTCGAGGGGAGCAAGGTCAATCACGACTGGCTGGTCAACTATCTGGCTGTTCCGTATTCGATCCGGCCCATCATCGCCGAGCGGATGCCGGTCCTGAAGGTCTCGAAAGAAGAGGCCGGACGGCTCGCTGATGCGATCGCAATGATCTACGTCGATCCATCGACGCCTGATGATCCGTTCCTGGGCCGGCCCGCATCCGATCATGATGCCGCCGAGGGAGAACGGCTTTACACGACGTTTGGCTGCCGCTCCTGTCACATCATCGGCAAGATCGGAGGGTATTACGGGCCGCCGTTGACCGAGACGAAAGCGCGGCTGAAGCCGGGCTGGGTGTTCCGCTTCCTGCAGAACCCGCAGCGCTGGCGCGCCGACGTCCGCTGTCCCAACTACGGCATGACCGACACCGACGCGCTGCGTCTGACCGCGTATCTCGAGACGCTGGCCGAGGCGCCGGCGGTGCCTGTGGCGGCGGCCGCGCCGGCGCGGAAGGAGGCCGCGAAATGAGACGACGCAATCTGCTGATCGCGAGCGTCCTCCTGCTGGTGGCGACGTCGTGCCGGCGCGCGAATCGCCCCGCCTCCGCGGTCGCCATCCCGCGGCCGACGCAGTACGAGTTGCGGCTGGGCAAGGAGGTCTATCAGAGCTACTGCATCGGATGCCACGGCGACAGCGGCGCCGGCGATGGGTTCAACGCGTTCAATCTCGATCCGCACCCGCGCGACCTGAGCGATCCCGTGTTTCAGAAGGGGAAGTCGAACGCCGAGCTCGCCGATGCCGTCCGCCGCGGCGGCGCCGGTGTCGGACTGACGAGCCTCATGCCGCCGTGGGGTCACACCCTCGACGACCGGCACATCGATGCGGTTGTCCTGTACATCCGATCGATGCGGAGGTAGGGAGCCGGGAGTCGGGGGTCGGAGCCGCCGCGGTTCCGAAAGGTCTATACTTCCTTCGCTCGACCGTGGGGGGGTCGGCTGCCCAGCCCCCAGCATTTCACCCCACACCTTCCGGGCGCGATCGATCCGCGGCGATATTCGTCACGGTCGTAGACTGGCGGCGCCGTTTGAACCTGGCAGACCATGATGAAGAACTGGCGACACTCTTTCAGTCGCTCGAACATTCGCCCGATGCCGTCTTCGTGACGGATCGTACGAACCACATCGTCTTCTGGAACGAAGCCGCGCGCCACATGCTCGGGTTCACCGCCGACGAAGCCATCGGCGGTCACTGCGATCGTCTACTCGGCGGCAGCGACCCATTCGGCAACCGCTATTGCACCGACGAGTGTCCGATCATGCGCATCGCCAACCGCGGCGAGATCGTGCGCAATTTTTCGCTCAATCTGCGCACGAAGGAGAGCCAGCACGTGGTCACACAAGTGAGCGTCCTCCAGCTTCGTGCCGGCGGTCCTGACGACTACTACCTGGTGCACATGCTTCGCGCGAACGGGGCGCAGTCCGAGCAACGCCCGGCCAGCGAACCGGTGAGCTCTTCCCGTCCGCGGCTCGTGGCCGCGCGCGAATCGATCGATGTCCGTGCGCGCAAACTGACCAGCCGTGAAGTCGAGGTGCTGGGAATGCTCGCCGCCGGCCGCACCACTCCCGAGATCGCCGAGCGCCTGCACATCTCCCAGCTCACCGCGCGCAGCCACATCCAGAACATCCTGGAAAAGCTCGAAGTGCACTCCAAAGTGGAAGCGGTGGCTTTTGCGTTTCAGAAGAACCTGATTTGAGGCGGCTCCTGGTTCATCGTTCGTCAGGCTGCGCGCGCCGTAACAAGTAGCTTCATCGTTACTCTGTGGGCTCTACACGCGCGGCAGGCCGACGCGGTCCAATTCATCGTTGAGCTCCTCATCAGCCTCGCGCCGGATTTCGGAGATGCTGGCCCATGACAGAACGGAGCTCTCTCCGTATTGGCTTGCTTCGCGGAGATAGCGAAGGGTCGACCACCGGTCGTTGCGGGCGAAGGCGGCCTGCGCGGCGAGACCAGCCAGGCGGGACGCGCCGGCGATCCTTCACCTCGCGCTTCGATCACTTCCGGGTCGACCTGCCGCTTCGGGCGAGATCGAATGCGTCCGAGGTCATTCCGATCTTCGTGGCGCACTGAAAGAGAATGTTGCCATCGCAATGAAGGGAGAGGAGAAGGGCCAGAGTGTAACGGAAGCGCTGGTAGTGCTCTTCGACGGGAACGAAGCGCATCAGCTCGTCCCAGCGCTCTTCGCTCGGATGATTCGCAAACTCCTCGATCGCTCTCACCCAGCCGTCGGATATGTTCGCGATCTGCGCGATGGCCGCTTCCAACCTTTCGCGATCGGCGCAATCCGGCGCTCGCAACGCCAGGCGGGCGACGGCCGCCGCGTAGTCCCCGACTTCGCTATCGAAAGCAGATCCTGGCGCTCAAGCAGTTCTTCTCCGGACGCAGTAGCCGCAGTCGGCCAGCTTTTTCACAGCCGGCAACGCGCTTCCGCCGTTGCTCCAGTGGCGCAGCAGGAGCGTCACCTCGGGGTACTCGTCGCTGACGGAGCTGCCCATCCGGGTCAATCCTCTCCGGCCTTCAGTCTCTTCGGCCGCCTGCTGCCAAGCCGCTTGAAGTTCGCGGCCGAGACCACCGGCTTGCCCGTCTGGTGCTCGATATCCTTGC
>DATLVW010000200.1:0-4613 GCA_035577085.1 Thermoanaerobaculia bacterium | reverse complement strand
AAAGGCGCCTTAATTTTTGGCACCGGCGCGTACACGACCGCGACGAAGTTCGAGATTCGCTATGACGGCAAGTTCGTTACCTACTATCGCGATAACGTGCAGTGGCGAAGCACGCCCGCGCCCGGACTCGTGTTCTTCCTGGATTCGTCGTTCGATACTCCTGGCGCCGCTGCGGATAACGTCTATTTTGGAGCGCTGAATCCAGCCAACTCGTCGCCCTTTGTCGCGCGCGGACAGTGCGTCGTCAGTGACGAGAACGTCCAGAAGATCGGAGGCGTGTCCGCATATGACAGCGATGTGTATTCGCTGGAAGGCTATCCGACCTGTCATCTGACCTTCAAAGCGAATCAGACGAATTGCTTTCTCGCCATCGGCTTTAGCGAAGCACCCGCGGCGACGCAGGACTTCACCAACATCAAGTCTGGCTTCATTCTCAACAGTGACGGCACCTATCGCGAAGTGATCAATGGCGTGGGCGGCGGGGCTTCGGGCACGTACACCACGAAAACCGTGTTTGCGCTAACCTATGACGGCGGTACGATCCTGCCGCTGGTGGACGGTGTGAGCATTGATCCGCACGGAGACTTCACGACACAGAATCGCATCTACTTCCTGGACAGCAGTTTTTATACTCCGGGCGGCGGCGTGAACACGCTTCAGTTTGGTCCTGGAGCGAATTTGAAGCTGACAGATACGTCACAACTAGGGTCGAATGCAGCCACCAACGTCGGTGTTAGCACTGTTGCGGGCCCTACGGATTTCAGAGTTGCGCCGCCAAATTCGCAAGCGACCGTCACTTTCGTCAATGCGGTAGGCCCTTATACTGTGGACGCCGATGTCATCGTGACAGCGCAGGGATATCTTGATTTCAAGTCCAGTACGTCCTTTTCCTGTCAGTGTCTCGGAGACATCCAGAATCAAGCTGAATACATAGCGAGTTCGGGCCACCCTTACGGTGGCGCAATATTGGCCTCGGCGGCTGCGGGAGTTGAACTGCAGACCTCGTTCATGCTTGAGAAGCACTATTCTCTCACGCGCGGTGCTGCCGACAGTTATAACTTCCAGGTAGAGGCCGGATGGTCCCCGGCCAACGGCGGTTTTGCCAAGTTCTCAGTCGTCATGTTCAAGGTGGAAGTGATCAAGCGATGAGCAGAATGTGGCATTTCTATGATCTGGCGACGGGGCTTTTCAGCGGGCGCAGTTTCAGCGCTTCTGATGAGGCATGGTTAAAAGACAACCTGCCGGATGGTCACGGCGTGTATGAGGCCGCGCGTATCGATCATCTCAGTCAGCGCGTGAACTTGATCAGCGGCGAGGTTGTGGATTATCAGCCGCCACAGCCTTCGCATGATCACGAGTGGAACGAGAGCGCAAAGCGCTGGCAATTGAGCAAGACGGCCGTGGCCCGAATTGAAGCTCTGCAGAGGATACAGATGTTGGAGGCCAAACAGCTCCGCGCCCTGCGCGAGTTCGCACTGGGTTATGATGGCGCGAAGCAGCGCCTGCAGGCGCTCGATGATGAGATGGCAGTTCTGCGCCGGGATGTTTCCGAACAGAAGGCACCTGGGTAACGCGATGCCAGTTCCGGTTGAGCCCGACGGCCCGGGCTGGCGGATTATTGCGATCGGCGCGTGGGCATTGGTGACGACTTTATTCGGCATCATCGCTAATAGGCTGCGAACCGATCTGAAGGAGCAGGGCGCGCGTATCGATCTCGCATATACGCGGTTGGAAAGTACGGTCAACAAAGAGGATTTCAGGGACGCTCTCGCCACGTTCCGCGCGGAGCGGGACGCTCAGCATAAGGACAATCGCGATGAGCGGATACGACTGCACGAGGAAACACTCGCGAACTTCGAGAAGCTTTCGCAGAAGCTGGATTCGCAGGCCGTGCAAGATCAGCGCATTTTGCAACTTGAGAGGGATCTCGCGGCGGTATGCAAATACGCCGAAGACCTCAAACACATGAACGTCGATCCCTACGTGCGTGCAACGGCTGTTTTAGAGTCTCGGGTCAAGGCGCTCGAAAACGACAAATGATCTCCAGCGCTTAGTCTGGCGGATCAGCAGGAATTTCTCCGTGCACTACCCACTCGGCTCGCGCGAGCCCGAGGTCACCATGTATTTGTCCCTGATCCGCGATACCGCGGCGTCGACCTATTGCCTGGGCGTCCTGCACGCCGGGGCGCTGGAGTTCCAGACGATCGAGCGGCCCTGGATCGATGCGCCTCCTGGCCTGGGCGGTCATCCGGAGACCTCGTGCGTGCCGGCAGGGCTTTACGAGCTCGTGAAGCACGATTCGCCGAAGCATCCGAAGTCGTTCGCTTTGGTCAATCCGAAGCTTGATGTCTGGCACCTGCCGGAAGATGTGCCGGCTGATCGTCGGCCGTACGCGCGCACGGCGGTGCTGATCCACGTCGCGAACCTCGCCTCCCAGCTCGAGGGATGCGTTGCGCTGGGTATGGGCCGCGGCGCCGGCTGCGTGTACTCGTCGGCGCTCGCCCTCGACAGTTTCAATCTCACCGTTCCTTGGATTGTTGGTCACAGTCTACGAATAGATTTCGCGGAGGGTATCGCACCATGAACATCACGGCTGACACCCTCAAAGCTATTTTGTCCTCGCCGCTGGCGCTGTTCCTGCTGATGTGCCTGGCTTCCATCGGAAACGGGGTCAAACAACTCGCTGTCATCAAGCAAACCGGCAGGCCTATGACCTGTCTCGAGTACTGGGCGCATTGGCCCGAGACCTTAGGGACCGTGATCAGCAACGCACTGGCGTTCGGCTTGCTGCTGATGACCGATCAACTCAACTTTGCGAGCGCACTCAGTGTGGGCTATGGCCTCAATTCGCTCTCTGATCTGATCGTGCGCGGCGGGCGCTCCTACGCCCTGAAGAGCACGCCGGATGATCCGAACAAGAAGCCACCCGTTGCGCCGTCCGTGGATGCGGCCAAGATCCTCCTGCTGACGTTGTTCATCGCCACCGTCACGAGCGCTTCGATTGCGATCGCCGCCGAGGTGCCCATCGAGAAAGACGCGCCGAAGATGGAAGGGCATCCGCTGACGTCCGTTGTCGTGACCCAATGCAACCTCATCGTCGCGGTCTACATGACGATGCCGGACGGAAGGCTGTTGCGCTTCGACAAGTCGGAGGCGGTGCCCTCCGACCAGCTGATGACCATGGCTTATTCGGCCACCCGCAGCGAGCGGATCGAGGTGTCGTGCAACGACACGGGTGCGGCAGGGTACGAGAACCACGAGCCAGTTTGAGCAACCGACAGGAGATCATTATGGGTACGTTTAGAGTCGAGGTGCAGGCGGTTGGCGGGCACGGCTGCCAGCGCGAGGTCAAGGCCGGCGGCACGGTGAGCGATTGCGGCCAACCCGGCTGCGTCGATTGCATTTCGCGGCGCTTCGTAAAAGCGCTGCAGGATGCCGGTGCGTCGTTTAGCACGAGCGGCGGTATCGAGAGCGTCGGTTATGCAAAGTTGACTCATTGGCCGCATGGCCATGGGACGGTCAACGACGACCTCCTCACGGGTGTTCGCTCAGGCAGTTTCTGAGCGGCGCACACAAACCCTATCTCGGGACGCGGACGACTCCGCGTCGCGAGGTCGAGCTCGTCGCCATCGTTCACGACCGAGCCGGCGAGCAACTGCGCATCACGGCCACAATCTCTCGGAACAACGAGATGGTCCGCAAGCCTTTCGATCACGACGTGACGCCGGCAGGCTTGGCGGATGCACTGACTCGGGTCGCAGAGTGGATTCGGAGGGGAGCGCCATGATTCAAAGGCTTGAGATTTACGCGATCGCCATCGGCGCCGGCCTCCTGCTGCTCGTGCTCGGTACGACAGGCGGTTACTTCAAAGGACGTCTGGACGAGAAGGCCGCCATCACGCAGAAGCAACTCGCCGATGACGCCAAGAAGATGACCGACTATCAGGGCACGCTTGAAAAGAGGGCGGCCGCCGACGACACGGCTCGGGACAAGGCGCTCGCCTTCGTGGCTGATATCGACAAGAGGATGGATGGCATCAATGCGAAATTCGCGAAACTACCGAACGTGGTTGTTGATGCTCGGGGCTGCGAGCGGTTGACTGATGCGGCCAGATTACGCTGGAATTCCGTAGAACTCCTTCCAACCGGAAACGTCGATGCAACTTCTCCCATCCAGCCGGGCGGAGGCGAAACGCCTCGGCCTCAATAAGTATTTCACGGGGAAGCCGTGCGTGCGTGGACATATTTGCCACCGCTATACGCACGGGAATTGTGTTGAGTGCCTTCGGGAAGATCAGATTGCGTGGCGGGCTACCGAAGATGGCCGTAAACGTACAAACGCAATGAACTTGGTTGCGAAGAGGCGCGCGCATCCATACAAGCCAACGAAAGAACCCCTGTCTGCCATAGAGGCTCGCGAAGCGAGGCGCGAGGCGCAGCGGAAATATCAGAAAAAGCACCGGGATCGCTGTTTGGAGAACGCGCGAAAGCAGGCAAAACGCCGTTATGAAATTAGGCGAGGGCGCAAAGGGGTTCCCTGGTGCGATGTCAAGTTTGTGCGCTCGCTGTACGAGCGCGCTAGGAGGGTTTCCAAGTGCACCGGCATTCGATGGC
>DATLVW010000199.1:0-9598 GCA_035577085.1 Thermoanaerobaculia bacterium | reverse complement strand
GGGATCGTGAGCGCGAAGGAGGCGCCAGTAGGAGGCGACGATCGTGGGAAATGCGGCCAGAAGGTCGCGAGCCGCGTCGTCGTCGTTCTTCGAAGATCCGCGCAGGCTGATCGTGCCCGCGGCCATCCGCAGCGCGTCCATCGTGTCTACTTGCTTGTCCGCCGCCGCCCGAAGGAGATCCAGAGCTGCCTGAGGCAGTTCGCGCCGCGAGGCCAGATCTGCGCGAAATGCCGCCAGCTCCCTCGCGTCGGGCAGGCGCCCGTACCAGAGGAGGAAGGCCGTCTCCTCGAACGTAGCGTTCATGGCCAGCTCGCCGACGGGAAAGCCGACGATGATCAGCTCGCCGGCCAGTCCGTCGACCATGCTCAGTTCGGTTTCGGATGCGACAATTCCCTCGAGGCCGTTGTGGATGATAGGGTTGCTCATGACCACAACGTAGATTCCGCCATCAACGTTGTCAATATTGATTGCACGATCAATGTTGGGGTGCTAATCTTCCGGCATGGTCACTTGGCTTTCCGCCAAAGACGCGTCGAGTTTTCTCGGAGTCAGCCGGACGACGCTTTACGCCTATGTGAGCCGCGGCCTGGTGCGCTCGTCGGCATCCCCCGGAAACTCGCATCTCCGGCGCTACGCAGCGGAAGACCTCGAGCGGTTGCGCGGACGCCGCGAGCTTCGCCGCGATCCCGGCAAGACCGCCGAACGGGCCCTTCATTGGGGCGTGCCGATCATGGAGTCGGCGATCACGCTTATCGAGTCCGACCGCCTTTACTACCGCGGCCATGATGCCTGCGAGCTCGCCGAAAGCCGAACCGTCGAGGAGGTCGCCGCTCTCCTCTGGACCGGCGGCTTCGAGACCGAGCTCTTCGCCGCCACTCCGTTGCACGTCGTCGCCGGAGGGGAGAGTGCCGACGCGCTGCCGTTCGTCAGCCGGGCGCAGTCGATGCTTCCGCTGGTCGCCGTGCACGACTCGCTCGCCTTCGACCTACGCCCGCGCGCCGTCGCCCAGACCGGCTGGCGGATCGTCAACCTGCTCACCAGCGTGGCGGTGGAGTCGTCCGAGCTGGAAGAGTCGATCGAAGAGACGCTGCAGAAACGATGGGTTCCGCGCACGGCGCACGCGCTCGAGATTCTGCGTGCGGCGCTGATTCTCTGCGCGGACCACGAGCTGAACGTCTCTTCCTTCACCGCCCGCTGCGTCGCCTCGGCGCAGTCGAATCCTTACGCGGTCGTCGTGGCAGGCCTGGCGGCGATGGAGGGGGCACGGCACGGCGGCATGAGCGAGAAAGTCGAGACCATGCTCGACGAGCTGCGCCGCTCACGCGACGTCCGTAAAGCGCTGTCGGACCGTTTGCGCCGCGGGGAGCTGATTCACGGCTTCGGACATCGTCTCTATCCGAGCGGCGATCCTCGCGCCGCGCTGCTGCAGGAAATGCTGGGCCGCCGCTTCGCCAAATCGCCCGAGCTGACGTTTGTCCGCAGCGTGGCCAAGGCCGGGGAGGAGCTGACCGGAGACAAAGCGAACATCGATTTTGCCCTCGTTGCGGTGGAGCGCACGCTCAAACTTCCCCGCGGCTCCGCCCTGACCCTCTTCGCCCTCGGCCGCAGCATCGGATGGATCGGCCACGCCATCGAGCAGTACGCCAACGACGAGATCATCCGGCCGCGGGCGAAATACGTGGGAGAGGCGCCGAAGGGTTGACGTTTTCAAAGACCATTACCACAGAGACACGGAGGACACAGAGATGAGGCGAAACCTCTGTGCTCTCTGTGTCTCTGTGGTGATTTCTCGTGTGAGCATCTCTACTTCTTCCGATCGAACTGCGTCGATCGCTTCGTCATCGCGGCGAGCCGGGCGAGACGGAACATCTTCGGGACGTCCTTCCCCAACAGGATCGCCTCGGCGGTCATCTCTCCCACCGCGGGGGATAGTTTGAAGCCGTGCCCTGAGCCGCCGCCGAGCAGCCAGACATTCTTCGCGCCGGGATGCTGGTCGATGATCAGGTTGCCGTCGGGGCTGTTTTCGTACTGACAGACTTCGGCCGACAGCAGAGGCGCGTCGGCCAGCTCCGGGAAGCGCTCTCCGAGGAAATGGCGTGCGTGAGCCAAGCCTTCGGCGCTCGCCTTGCGGTCGCCGTTGGTCGGATCGAAGTGCACGCCGCGCGTGTCGTCGGCAACTTTGAATCCGCGGCCGTGGATGTCGGGAAGACCGTAGATGATCCGCGGGCCGAAATCGATCCAGATCGGAAGATGGGCCGGCTCGTAGCGCTCCGAACCCGAGGGAACGCCGAAGTAAAAGACCTCCTGCCGCGTCGGCAGGATACGGTCGCCGACGACGTCGGGGAAGACGCGGCCGAGCCAGGGACCACAGGCGAAAACATACGCATCCGTCTCGACACGCGATCCATCGACGAGGAGGCCGGTCATCGAGCCATTGACGATCGCGCCTGGTTTTGCGCTGGCGGTGCGGTACGTCCCGCCGGCCTTTTCGAACGCGTCGCGGACCGCGACGCAGGCGCGGTGCGCGGATAAGGCACCTGCCCTTTTTTCGAGCCAGACGGACTTGATCCCGTGAAAATCGATCTGCGGATATCGGTGAGCAGCCTCGGAGACCTCGAGCTTCTCGACGGGAAAGCCGAGCGATTCCAGGATGGGCAACGACGAGCGAACGTAGGCGTCATCGCCGCGATTCATCCAAAGGACGCCTGTCGCAACGTACAGAGGCTCGTCGGATGAGATGTGGATCTCATCCCACAGCGCGAAGGCCCGCTTCACCATCTCAACGTACGTGCGATCGGTGCCGTAGATCGCGCGGATGACGCGGGTATCGCCGCCGGAGCTGGACCGCGCGTTTCCCGGACCCCAGGCGTCGATCAGCTCTACCTTGGCGCCGAGCCGCTGGAGCTGGAGCGCTGTCCATCCTCCGAACGCACCCGCGCCGACGACGGCAATGCGTGGCGATGGCGACATGGTGGAAGTGCGAGCGCCGAGGCGTGCCGCAACCGGCAGCGCCGCAGCGCTCGCGAGAAAGGTCCTGCGGGAAATGTTCGCCAACTAGAAATTCACGCGTGAGCTGATGCCGATCGTGCGCGGCTGATTGACCAGATAGCCGACACGAGCGCGGGTTCCCCGCTCCTGATCGAGCGCCAGCAACGCTCGCTCGTCGAACACGTTGTTGACGAAGAGCGCCACATCCCATTTGTTCTTCAGTACGCCGACCCGAAGGTTGACGATTTGATACGCAGGCAACTCCGGATTGAAGGTGAATGTGTTTTGTGTGAACGGGCCACCGATGTTGTTTGGTGCGAACGAGAGCAGGTTCACCGTGCCGAACGACGGGTCCTGATCGCCGATCTGCGTGAAGCGCGAGCCGATGTACTGGTAAGCGCCCGTTGCATATCCCGCCCAGCTCTGCGTCGAGCGCCAGTGGTACGTGGCCGCCGCGGCAGCCTGGTTCTGAGGCACCGTCGGCAGCCGGTTGCCGGACTTGATTCCGGCGACGATGCTTTTCACGCCCGCCTTATCGGTCGAGAACAGTGTCGACTGCAGCTTGGAGTCGGTGTGGCTTGCCGAGAGCGCGAAATCGAAATCGTCCGTCGGCGCCAGTTCCCACTCCAGCTCCGCGCCTGCGGCTTTTGCCTTCGGGACGTTGAAGATGACGCGCGAGGAGCAGGAGCCGGCGGTCACGGTCGCCTGCAGATCCTTGATGTCGGCGTAGTACGCCGAGGCGTTGACCGAACCGCGTCCACCGGCGACGCGCGACTTCGAGCCCACCTCGTAGTTCCAGAGCTGCTCGTCCTTCCAGCTATCGTGGCCGCCGAACGTCAGGAGATCACCCGGCGTGCAGAGAGGCACGTTGAGTGGATCGTTGATGCCGCCGAGGCGGAAGCCTTTGGAGATCTGGGCATTCAGTTTGGTGTCATCGTTGAGTTTGTACGCGGCGATGACGCGCGGGGCAAAGCCATTGGCCTTCGACGTGCCCTTTGTCGTGCCGGGATCGGCGAAGATGCCGTCGAATGTCTGCGTGCGATTCTCGTTGAAGTCGTACCAGCGCAGGCCGCCGGTCAGATCGAACTTGTCGCTGACCGAGTAGGTCGCCTCACCAAACAGCGCAGTCTGTTTGAAGTTGTACTTCAAATTGGAGAAGAAGAGGACGTCCTTTGCCGCGCCGAAAGTACCGGCAGTCGGGATCTTCGAGAGGTTCTCGAATCCGCTGACGAGCAGGCTCTGGCCGTACTTGCGGTCGGTGTGGCCATAGAAGCCGCCGACCAGCCACTGCAGTTTCTTGTCGCCGCCCGAGAGACGCAACTCCTGTGTGAACGCCCTGGCTTTCGTGGCGTCGTCGAGCGGCGCAGTGAGCGTGTAGATGCTTGGCGGCAGGCCGATGCTGCCGCCGGTGATGCTGGCTGTCAACGCGGTGGCATCGCGGACAACGAGCACGTCGCGGTTGGTGTAGGAAGTGATGGACGTGAGGTTCTTGCCGCCGCCGAGGTCGTAGCCGACGTTGAAGTCGCCGAGCGTGAACTTGTCGGTGAAGGGCTCTTTGGTCTGCGTGAAAAGCTCGCGCGGCCCGAGGGTGACTTTTGGACGCGTGGTGGTGAAGGGGTTTGCCAGGATGTTGAAGGCGTCGGCTCGGTTCCAGCCATTCATCTTCACTTCCTGGTAGAGGATGCGCGGAGTGATCGTTAGCTTCTTGTCCGGCTCGAAGCGGAACGCCACGCGCGCGCCGGTCCGGTCGCCGTCGTTCACGTCCTTCTTCACGCTGAGATCGGGCTGCACCGCATCCATGAAGCCGCCGTAGCGCGTGTAGTACGCGGCGACCCGCATCGCCGAGGTGTCGCTCAGCGGCGCGTTGACCGAGGCTTTGATGCTCGATCCGATGCTGCCGTTGCTGATCGAGCTGACGCTGAAGTCGCCGACCGTCTCGGAGGTGCCGAGCTTCGGTTGATTGCTGATGTAGCGCACCGTTCCCGAGAGCGAACCGGAACCGAACAGTGTGCCTTGGGGTCCGCGAAGGACTTCGACGCGGTTCATGTCGAACAAGTCGATATCCGGCGTGAAGAGCGAGAGCGAGATCACCGACTCATCGAGGTAGACGCCGACCTGCTCTTTGACGCCGGGTTGGTCGCGAACGATCTGACCCGCGGACACGCCGCGGATGGCCACCTGGCTTTGTCCAGGCCCGAGGTTTTGCACGGTGAAGCCGGAGACGTTGGCGGCGATGTCTTCCATCGTCTCGGCGCCGCGGTCGCGGAGCTCGGATGCCGTCGGCGCAGCCACGGAGATGGGAACGTCCTGCACCGTCTCTTCACGCTTACGAGCCGTGACCACGATCTCTTCGCTCGCCTTGGGTGGCTGTTGTTCCTTTGCAGCCTTTTCCTGCGCGGCCTTCTTTTCGTCCGCGGCTTTCTGCTCCGGCGTCTGCTGCGCGAAAAGTTGTGGACCGGGGTTGGCGATTGCCAGGACTGCGACGCAAAAAAGTACTCTCGTCACGAGGCTTTTCATGATGCTTCCTCCCGCGTTTTCACGCTGCTATGTATTGATGAGGCCGATTGTCATCCTCTGCGCAGTTCGAGGTCAAGGGATTTGGGGTTGCTTTACGTCCAGAACCTTTTTCACGCGGAGACTCGGAGGGCGCGGAGTCTTTTCCTCCGCATCTCCGCGTGAACCGCCTCTGTTTCGATTCGAGCTTGCAGACCTCACCTCCGGTACACTCCGCCGCTCATGGCATTCCTGCTGTACCTCATCGCAGCATCGCTGCTGCTCTGGATCTCGCACCGTGCGCTCGTTCCGCTCTCGCGCTGGGCGGTGATCGCACTCTTGCTCCTGCCCCTCTGCGTCACCGGCAAGGCGTTGCTGACGGGAGGCGTGTTCGGGCCGGTCGATCTCCCGTATTTCACCGAGCCGCTGCGGGACATGCGCGTGCCGCTAGGCGTGCCGCAGCCGCACAACGGGATGCTGTCCGATCTGTACGCGCAGATGATCCCGTGGCGGAAGGCCGTGCAGTTCGCGCTCGCGCATGGCCAGTGGCCTCTCTGGAATCCCTTCATTCTCTCGGGGACGCAGCTCGCGGCCTCGGCGCAGCCCGCCGCGTACTCGCCGTTCACGCTGATCGCTTGCCTGCTGCCGGTCGCGCAAAGCATCACCTTTACGGCCGCGCTGACGTTTTTTCTGGCCGGACTGGGCGCGTTTCTCTTCGCTCGCGAGCTCGAGTGCCGCGAGTCAGTCGCGCTCTCTGCCGCTGCCGGGTGGATGTATGCGGGACCGATGGCCTTCTTCGTCCTCTGGTCCCTCGGCAACTCCTGGGCGCTCTTTCCTCTGGTCCTCTTCGCCACGAGGCGCTCGGTGCATCTGCCCGGCATCCGGTCGACCGCAATTCTGTCGACGACACTCGCCCTTCTGCTGCTGGCCGGCCATCCGGAAACCGCGTTTCACATCGTCTTCTGCGGATCGCTTTACGCGATCGTGGAAATGCTGGTGTTGCGGCGCAACATCGTCCGTCCGCTCGCCAGCGCTCTGGCCGCGGGCGTGATTGCGCTGCTGCTGTGTGCGATCTACATCCTTCCGATTTTCGAAGCGGCGCCGCAGACGATGGAGCAGCAATTCCGCACCGGAGGCTACCTCGACGTCCCCCGAGGAGTCGGTGGGGTCGAGAGCGGGGCGCGGATACTCACGGATCTTTTCCCGCATCTGCACGGACGGTATTGGAACTGGAAAGATCCGCATTGGGTGCCGTTGGAGACCTCGGCGGTGGGCAGCATCCTCCTGGCGCTGGCCGCGTACGCGATCATCCGCGTGCGGCGGCGCGAGGTCGCCTTCTTCGCGGCGCTGGCGCTCTTCGGAATTCTCGCGCGCGCCGCGTGGGCGCCACTTGCGGCAGCGCTGCAGAAGCTCCCGCTCTTCGACATCACGCTCAACGAACGATTCTGCTTCGCCGCCGCCTTCTCCCTCGTCATCCTCGGCGCACTCGGACTCGAGCACGCATTGCGCAGACGAGACCGCGCACTTTTCTACACCCTGGCCGCAGCGATGCTCTTTTTCGCCGCCGGCGCTTTCACGATCAACCGGCTCAACATCATGGCTCACAGCCTTCCCGAGTGGGGCGTCTACACCCTGTTCGGCGAGCTGACTTGCCTCGGCGTGGGAGCGATTTTGATCGCGATTTTGTGGTCGCGAGACCGCACGACCGCACCAGCAACCGAGCAAACCAGCAACCGGACAGCCTTCGCAACGACAACAGCCATCCTCATCCTCATCGTCATCCAACGCTGGCAGGCCGGCAACGACATCTATCCGACGTTGCCCGCGTTCGCGGCGTATCCGCCTGTTCCGATCCTCCGGTCGTTACCGCGGGAGACGGGAGAGCCGTTCCGCATCGTCGGCCGCGCGCACGCGCTGGTTCCCGGAACGAGCGCGCTCTACGAGCTCGAAGACGCGCGCGGGTACGAGGCGCTGACCTTCTCGCGCTACGTAGCGACGTACGACGCCTGGTGCAAGCATCAGCCGGTGTGGTTCAACCGCGTCGACGATCTGACCAAACCGTTTCTCTCGATGTTGAACGTCCGCTACGCCATCGCCTCGGACAAGCTGCCCGCGCCCGATGGCTGGCGAAGCGTGGCTGTGCAACGTGGCGCGGAGCTGCTGGAGAACACGCGCGTTCTTCCGCGCGCGTTCGTCCCCGAGCGCGCCGTGTTCGGCACGTCGTTCGACGGAACGCTCGACGCGATGAAGGCAGCGACCGATTTTCGTCAGCGCGCCTGGATCGAAGCGCCGCTGGCCGCCGGAGAGCGCGGCAACGCCGGATGCACGGTGGCCAGTGTGCGGCGCGACGACGGCGACCTGATCGTCGAAGCGGCAACGTCGGCCGGCGGCTGGGTCGTGATCACCGAACCGGCCTGGGACGGCTGGCGCGTCTACATCGACGGCCGCCGCGTGCAGCATTTCTACGCCAACGTAGCCTTCCTCGGCGTCTTCGTTCCGCCGGGCGGCCACACAATTCGCCTGACGTACCTGCCGGAGAGTTTCGTTCGCGGCCGCGCCATCTCGTTCTCCACGCTGGCGTTGCTGCTCGGAGGGGGTGTGTTTGCGCGGCTACGGCGCCGTCGTTCCCTGAAGCCGGTGTGACCCCGGGCACACTTTTCCGGGGATTAAGTTCCTAGAATCGTGCTCACGCCCGGTCCTCGGAGGACGCCCCCATGCGAATCATTGCCCGGCTGTTGACGGCATTCGTGCTGGTTACAGCCACCTCGTCTGTTCTTGCGGTCACTTACATCGTTCCGACGGATCGGGACCTGGTGAGGCGATCGGAGGCGATTGTCGTCGCCACGGCCGTCAGTTCGCACTCCCAATGCACGGTAGACAGGCGCATCGTCACTGTCATCACGCTGGCAGTCGAAGAATCATTCAAGGGTGAGATCGATTCACGCTCATCGATCGATCTCGTCGAACCGGGTGGCTTTGCCGGTGACCGCGGCACGATCATTCCCGGTTCTCCGCGCTATGCCGATGGCAAGCGCTACATGGTCTTCCTGCGACGCACGCCCGATGGCTGGGCCACGTATGGATTTGGCCTCGGCAAATTCGAATGGATCGATGACGCGTACGGCGATCAGTTCCTGACGCGCGGCGGGACCGTCGACGACATCTTTGGCTGGGACGAGCTCACGAGTCTGCCTCACGTCGAGAAGTTGCGTGATCGTGCGGCATTCCAATCCTTCGTCCGCTCGCTCGTGGCGAATGCAGGCGCACCCGTTCGAGAGGATTACTTCGTTGCTCGCGAAGAACCCGCATCCGCAGGGTTTCAGTCGCTTGTTCCCAATCCGGAAGTCTCGGTTCCAGGAGGACTCGACGGGGTTGGCGCGATGACGGCCGGCACCAGCAACTGGACCGGCGCTGGTTTCGGCGTCCATTACAACGTCGGCGCCTCGAACCCAAGCGCCACCGGTGGCTTGAGCCATGCCGACGGCATCAACGCGGTGCTTTTTAATGATCCGAGCGGCATCGTCCCGAACGGCGTTGCCGCCCTCGGCGGTCAAAGCGCGGTGACTGGCGGAAACATCATCACGGAAGTCGACGTCGTCGTCGGCAAGAATTTCTCCACGAATCAAGCCACGTTCAACGGACTCATGACGCATGAGATGGGACACACGCTCGGGTTCCGCCATTCGGACAAGACGGCGGACGACTCGGGACCCTGCGTCTCCCCGAGCCCTTGCAGCTCGAACGCGATCATGAACTCAACGATTGCCTTCAATTTGCAGACGCTCCAGCAATGGGATCTCGATGCTGTGCGGGCTGTTTACGGAGGAGGGGGAAATGCCTCCGATTACCTCTTTCCCGGCAATCCTCACTGGTCGAGTCCGAGCGCGAGCTTCGACTACTGCTTCGGCCCGACGATCACAGGGCAGCCATCCAGCACGTCGATCGTATCGGGCGCGCAGACCACGCTGAATGTCACTGGGACGGGCACCAATGCGGCGTTTCAGTGGTACATCGGCAATCCTCCGAGCACCACGACAACAGCTTCCAACGGAACGACGTCGTCGTTGACCGTTTCTCCGACCGTGACTACGACCTATTGGGTTCGCGTGACCGCGTG
>DATLVW010000198.1:0-3756 GCA_035577085.1 Thermoanaerobaculia bacterium | reverse complement strand
GGTGCCGAAGAAGAGGGCCTGGCTGGGGCAGACGCTGGCGCACATCGGCTTGAGGCCGACGGAAGAGCGGTCGTAGCACATGTCGCACTTCATCATCAGCGAGAACTCGGTCTGCATCTTCGGCACGCCGAAGGGACAGGCCAGGACGCAGTTGTTGCAGGCGATGCAGCGCGGTTTCCTCGCTGTCTGCACGACGCCGTCGTCCGTGCGCTTGATAGCGTCGGCCGGACAGACCTCCGCGCACGTCGGCGAATCGCAGTGCATGCAGATGACCGGCACGGTCTGCACGGAGATCGGACGCTCGACGTACTGCAGGTGGATCATGGAGTGGCCGCGGTGCGTATCGCACTCGCTGCACGCGGCCACGCACGACTGGCAGCCGATGCAGCGGTTCGGATCGAGGAAGAACTCCATGTTTCCAATCCGAGTCATCGTCACCTTCCCTGCTGCACAGCAGTGCGCGCCACGTCGTCCGTGCCGCCGCGCATAATGTTCGATCCAGCCGCGCCCGGCGCCGTCGTCTCGGCATCATCGGCCGGCTTCTCGCTCTTGCGCAGACGCACGGCGCACACCTTGTACTCCGGGATCTTCGACACGGGATCCTGCGCCGCGATGGTGAGCTGATTGGCCGACTTACGGCCCGGCCAGTGGTAGGGAATGAACACCGTGTCGGGCCGGATCGAGGTCACAACCTGCGCGCGCAGCGTGATCGTGCCGCGGCGCGAGTCGACCGTCGTCCAGTCACCATCCGCGATTCCGTACTTCTGGGCGAGCCGCGGATGGATCTCCACGCGCGGCTCCGGATATTGATCGACAAGCGGCCCGATGCGCCGCGTCTGTGTTCCGGAGAGAAACTGGCTCACCACGCGGCCGGTCGTGAGAATCACCGGATATGCCTCGTCCACCTCTTCTGCCGGCGGACGATACGCCGGCACTACGAAGCGGGCATTGCCATCAGGAAAATAGAACGGCCCGTTGCCGTTCGCGATCGGATTCGACGATCCCGGCTCGAACAGGCGCTGCGTACCGGGATGATCCTCAGTCGGGCAAGGCCAGCAAACGCCGTTCTGCGCTTCGATCTTTTCGTACGTGATGCCGTAGTAATCGGCCACGCCACCCTTCGACGCGACGCGGAGCTCATCGAAAATCGCGCGCGGGCTCTCGAACGTGAAGCCATGCGAGCGACCCAGCGCTTTGGCGATGTCCTGAATGATGCGCCAGTCCTGCGTGGCATCGCCCGGCGGATCGACGGCCTTGTTGATCTTGATCACGCGGCCCTCGACCTGCGCGACGACGCCTTCGTCTTCTTCGTGCAGCGAACCGGGAAGGACGATGTCCGCGTATTGCGCGGTCTCGCTCAGGAAGAAATCGATCACCGTAAAGAACTCGAGCTTCTCCAGCGCGCGCGTGACGAAAGCGTTGTCGGGCAGCGAGACTTTCGGATTGAAGCAGATCAGAAGCAGTCCCTTGATCTCACCCGCATCGATCTTCCGCATCATCTCGTAGCAGTCGACGCCCGCCTCGGGGATCTCCTCGGGCTTCACGCCCCACACGCCTGCGACGTATTCGCGATGCGCAGGATTCGAGATGTCGCGCCAACCGGGAAGCTGATCGCACTTCTGTCCGTGCTCGCGTCCTCCCTGTCCGTTCCCCTGCCCGACGACGGTTCCGTAACCGCAGTACGGCTTTCCGATGCGGCCGGAGGCGAGCACGATGTTGATCGTGGAGAGGCAGTTCTCGACGCCATGCGAATGGTGCTCGATTCCGCGCGCGTGCATGAGGAAGCTCGTCTTCGCCGTCCCCCACAATTCCGCCGCGGCGCGAATCGACTTCTCCGCAATCCCAGTCACCTCGGCCGTGCGGCGCGGCGTCCATTGCGCGACATGCTCCGCGACTGCTTCGAAGCCGACGGTGTTCTTCTCGATGAAATCGTGATCGATCCAGTCGTTCTCGATCATGAGCTGGAGGATGCCGTTGAACAGCGCCACGTCGCGGCCCGGCTTCACCGGCAGGAAGATGTCGGCCGTCCGTGCGATCGGCGTAATGCGTGGATCGACGACGATGACCTTGCCGCCATTCTCGCGCGCCTGCCAGACGTAGTTCGTCGTGATCGGCGAGCACTCCGCCGTGTTCGATCCGGCAATCAGCACGACCTCGGCCTTCAAAATGTCGTCCCAGGGATTCCGCCGCGCGATCGATGCCGAACGCCTTCTTGTTGGCCGCGCCGGCGCTGACCATGCAAAGCCGTCCGTTGTAATCGATGTACTTCGTCTTCAGGCAGACACGGGCAAACTTGCCCATCAGGTACGCCTTCTCGGTGGTGAGGCTCGCGCCCGAAAGCACGCCGAACGCGTTCGGCCCGTAGGTCGATTGAATGCGCTCAATCTCCGACGCCACGCGCGCGATTGCCGCGTCGTACGCCATCGGAGAAAACCCTCCCGCGGCATCAGGATCGCGCTGCAGCGCGGTCGTGAGCCGGTCCGGATGGCCGCCCTGAAGGTAGCGCTTGACGCCTTTCGGACAGAGCATCCCCTTGTTGAATGGAAAGTCGTAGCGCGGCTCGAATCCGATAACGAGGTTGTCTTTGACCTTGAGATTGATGCCGCATTGCTGGCCGCAGAAGCAGCAATGCGTCGGGACAATCCTGTCTGGCTCCACGCCGGTATCGACGCGCGGTCCCTCCATGCGGTTGAGATGCGGTCCCCACGCGTTGGCGATGACATCCTGTTCTTTCGGTAGCGTTGCCATTTAGGATCCTTATCGGGGAGTGGGGTGTGGGGAGTGGGGAGTGGGAGACAGCGAATGATTTATCTCCCACTCCCCACCCCCTGCTCCCCGCGCCCCGCTCCGCCACAGCTCGCCCTGCGCGATCCCGAGCATGGAGCGCCGGCACGATGGGCAGATGCGCTGGTAGTGCCCGACGCCGGGAGCGTTCGTTTCGTAGCGGTACCCGAGCTCGCGCTCGACTTCGATGAGATCGTTGATCTGCAGGAGCGGCGCGAACTCCTGCTGGCACCGCCGGCACGCAGCCATCCCTTCCTTTGCTGCGACGTCTTTGTAGAAGCTCACGCCGAGCTGCGCCGGCCGCTGGAAGATGTGGAAGAACTTTCCGAACGGCAGATAGAGCAGCGTGAAGATGACGGTGATCGCGTGCAGCAGCGCGAGAAAGTCGTAGCCGTAGCCCTGCATCCACGTGTAGCTCGCCGTGAGCAGCAACCCGGTGATGCTGATCGCGAAGAGAAGCACGAGCGGCAGAAAGTCTTCGGCGAATCGCTGCAGCGCTGCCGCTCCGTGGTCCAGCATCCTCCGGCGCATCGCCAGCATCACTCCGGCGATCACCATGAATGCGGACCACACCAGGCCATGAAAGATCAGGAAGGCAACGGCCGAATGAATCTTGAAGGACGTCGTGGCAAAGCCGAAAACGAACGTGCGGTAGGAGTCGAGGTCACCCGGCAGCGTCTCGAAGTGAATCCAGCCGAAGACGAGCGGAAACGTGATCGCGAACGCCAGGATGCAGCCCCACATGATGAAAAAGTGGGCCACGCCACGGCTCTGATTCCGCTTGAAGATGAAGCGGTTGAGCGCAAAGTCCGCCGTGACGCGGCGAAACCAGTTGCCAACGTTGGCGGCGAAGTAGCGCCGGCTGAAGAAGAGCTGCCAGCCGCGATTCCAATAGCGCTTCGTGGGTGGCCGCAGCAACCACATCGCATAGCGGTAGGTGATCGCAAACGTAGCGAAGAGTACGGCGAAGGC
>DATLVW010000197.1:0-16346 GCA_035577085.1 Thermoanaerobaculia bacterium | reverse complement strand
GCGCTGGAGAGCGCAGTTCAGAATCTCACTTCCGAAGAGCTCGCCGAGTTTCGGTCCTGGTTCGCCGACTATGACGGTGAGGCGTGGGATCGTCAGATCGAGGCAGATTCGAAAGCAGGCAAGTTCGACCAGCTCTCTGCGGAAGCTTTGGCAGAATTCGATCGCGGCGAGACCGCTGAGCTTTGAGTCCAGCAGCTTGCGCGAAAGTGCCCTGAACCACAGAGTCGCAGAGCTCACAGAGTCGCCGCTGTCCTCAGTGATCTCTGCGCCTCTGTGGTTGAGTCTTTGGTTGCAGATCGGGCCGCGTGAGCTAG
Organism: Thermoanaerobaculia bacterium; assembly: GCA_035577085.1. GTDB lineage: Bacteria > Acidobacteriota > Thermoanaerobaculia > Gp7-AA8 > Gp7-AA8 > JADGNZ01. The sequence continues at coordinate 16,032 of DATLVW010000197.1, read as the reverse complement.
TGGAGCATCGTCCAGTCCGCGCGGTGAGAGCTCGGCTCGCACGGTAAACCCTCGGGTTCGCACGGTAAAACCCCGCGTTCGCACGGTAAACCCTCGGGGTTGCACGGTAACCCCTCGGGGTTGCACGGTAAACCCTCAGGGTTGCACGGTAAACCCTTGGGGTTGCACGGTAAACCCTCGGGGTTGCACGGTAAACCCTCGGGGGTTGCACGGTAAACCCTCGGGTTCGCACGGTAAACCCTCGGGGTTGCACGGTAAACCCTCAGGTTCGCACGGTAAACCCTCCGGGTCTGCACAGAATACCCAAAGGGTCCGCATGGAAAACCCTCGGGTCCGCACCGTAAACCCTCGAGTCCGCACTGCTAGACCTTCCCCCTGGGCTTACTTGCCTCCCGCATCGCCTCCGCCACTTCCACCGGCACGTTCCGCTGTTCCAGGTCGATCTCGCGGAACGCGATGCCGCCCTCGAACTTCCAGTGATGCTTCGGACGATAGACGCCGATGTCGTGGACGCGGGAGCCGGCGACGAAGCGGATGACGCCGCGGCGGTAGTCGAAAGCGCGGCCGTTACGGGTGTGGACGGCGGCGTCGATGCGGTAGGTTCCGGCGACGAGGTCGAGGGCGGGCATGACGAAGCGGACGCGCCCGTTCGTTTCGAGGCGCTCCGGCATCAGGCCTTCGAGGTCAGTATTCGTCCCGTAAACGCACGTGCCGTCGGCGTGATAGATGCCGACGCCGAATACGAAATCGTCCTGCGGCACGCGAACTGTCACGTCCATCTCGATCGAGACGGGCGTGCCGGGCCCGAGGGCGACGAGCTCATCGCCGCGGCTGTCGACGAGGATGACGCGCGAGAGCACCACCTCTCCGGACCCCCAGCGTTCTTCTTCGCCGGCGTCCTCGCGTGGCGCGGCCGAGGTGGGCGCTTTCGCCTCGTCGGCGACGCGCGCCGGAGCGGTCTGCGTCGATGACACGGCCTGCAAATAGGCATCGACGACGCGAACCGGATCGCCGATCGTTTCCGGCTCGCCGTGATCGATCCAGAGCGCGCGGTCGCAGAGATTGCGCACTTGATCGAGCTGGTGGGTGACGAAGACGAGCGTCACGCCGCGATATTTCATCTCCTGGATCTTGGCCACGCACTTGGCGGAGAACTCTTCGTCGCCGACGGAGAGGACCTCATCGATCAGAAGCACATCGGGATCGACATGAACGGCGACGGCGAACCCGAGGCGGACGTACATTCCCGAGGAGTAGGTTTTGACCGGTTGATCGATGAACTCGGGGATGCCGGAGAACGCGACGATCTGATCGAAACGTGCCTCGATCTCGCGCCGTGACAGACCGAGCATGATGCCGTTGATGTAGATGTTCTCGCGGCCGGTGATCTCCGGATGGAAGCCCGCCCCGAGCTCGATCAGGGCGGCGACGCGGCCATTGACTCGCACGGTCCCGCTGGTCGGCTTCAGGATTCCGGAGATGAGCTTGAGCAGCGTCGACTTGCCAGAACCGTTGCGGCCGATGATGCCGAAAGCCTCGCCGCGATCGACTGCAAACGAGACGTCGCGCACCGCTTCCACACTCGTTTCCGGCGTGAGCGCCAAGTCGCGCTTCAGCAGCGCGCTCTTCAGCGTCGCAAATTGCGATCCGCGTCCCCAGAGTCTGTAGGACTTGGAGACGTTGGTCAGCGCGATGGCGTAGTCGCTCATATCGCCTCCGCCAGCGTATCGCGTAGTCTTCCGAACACCGTCACGCCCATCGCCACAGAGAACGACGCGTACGCAATCATCAGCAGTGTGTCGGCGAGCCCTGGCAGATGTCCGAAGAACAGCACATCCTGGTACGAGACGACGAATGGGGTCATCGGATTGAGCCGCAGCAGTGCGCGCAATGGGCGTGACTGGACGCGATCGACCAGGTAAAGGATCGGTGTAACGAAGAAGCCGAGCTGCATCAGGTTCGTCAGGATGTCGCGCAGATCGCGGAAGAGCACCGACGCGGACGAGACGGTCATGGCGATACCGGCCACGAAGAGCGTCTGCAGGATCATCAGAACGGGCACGAGCAGGATCGTGATGCTGATGGTGATGTCGCCGTGAAGTGCAAAGCCGAGGGTGGCGAGAAGGAGGACCGGCATCGCCAGCACGAAGTGCACGAGATGCGATGCCACCGTCACCAGTGGCAACGCCTCGGCGGGGAACATCACTTTCTTGATCAGCCCCGCGTTCGACGAGATCGACGACGTCGACTCGAGAACCGCAGCGGAGAAAAACGTCCACGGCAGGATTCCAGCGAATAGAAACAGCGGATACGGATGAATCAGAGCCGATGGGAAAAAGAAGGTGAAGACGATCGTATAGACCGCGAGCAGCAGAAGCGGATTCGCCAGCGACCAGAAAAATCCGAGGATCGAGCCGCGGTAGCGCGCTTTCAGATCACGCGCCGTGAGCGTGGCGATGAGCTGCCGGTAGCGATAAAGAGTTCGGAGGGAGTCCAAGAGTGAGTCGAGTTTATCCCGAGTGTGTTTTGGGCGTGCCGGCTCCCCGAATTTGCGAATCGAACCTCACGCGGAACTCCGCGCCTCCTTCCTCGCGGTTCGTCAGCGAGAAGGGGAGGTGATGATTCGTCAGGATCTCGGAGACGATGGTGAGGCCCAGGCCGCGGCCTTCGCGCTTTGTGGTGAAGAAAGGGGTGAACATCTCTTCGGCCGCCGAGGCATCGACTCCGTGGCCGCTGTCGGCGACCGAAAGAACGCCATCGAGCCAGCACACCTCGATCTCGCCACGCTCGCCGATCGATTCGACGGCGTTGCGGATCACGTTGATGATGACCTGCTCGAACTGGCTTTGGTCGACGCGCACCCGCACACCGGCCGGGACGTCAGTCTTCAACGCGATTGCGTGATTCTCGAGCTCCGGACGTAAGAGCCTGCCAATGTTATCGACGATCGGGCCGAGGTCGACGTCTCGCGTATGGGGCGGAGGAAGGCGGACGACGTCGGCGAAGCCGGTCATGAAGCGATTCAACGACTCGATGCGCGCCGCGGCGATGGTCAGAGCGCTGGTGAAGTCGTCGCGATCCTCGGGGCCAACCTGCTCGGCGTAATGAAGCACCGATTCGAGCAGCGAGCGTACCGCGCCGACGGAATTGTTGACCTCGTGCGACATCATGCGGATCAGCTTCTCGTAAGCGGTTTTCTCCGTGATCCGCAACTCCTCGGTCAACTCTTCGAGCAGATAGAACGTCTTGGGGAAGCCGCGATCGCGGAACTCCGTGCGCGAGATTTTCAGCCGTCGCGCGCCAGCGAGGGTGACGAGCCGCGACTGGCCCGCTTCGAGCGACGGCAGCGTTGCCGCGACGGCAGGCTCGCGCAGCAGCCGCTCGGCGGCCGGGTTGGTCTGCTGGACCGCACCTTCGAAACTGCAGATCACGATACCCGAGGGAGACGCTTCGACGATCTTCTGCAGGAGATGTTGTTGCTCTTCAGCCGCCAGCCGCTCTTCGCGCAGCCGGTCGATCATCAGGTTGTAGATCCCGATGAGCCTGTCCATCTCCGGCTGTCCGATCGGCACGAAGCGCGAGGTGAAATCGCGCTCGTTCATCAGCTCCGCGCCGGTGCGAATCAACTCCAGAGGCACGAACAGCGCGTTGACCATGCGATAGCTGACGACGATCGAAACGACGAACCCGAGCTCGACCGCGAAGAGCCAATCCTGATGCTCCATCAGGATGAGCACCGCCCCCGCCGCCAATGCGACATGGAGGACGATGAACCAGAGGAGCAGTTTGGTTCTCAAGGTCATTGTGGTTGGAGAATCAATGAACCACAGAGACACAGAGATCACAGAGGTTTTCTCTGTGTCCTCTGTGCCTCAGTGGTTAATGGCTTTGTGATCACGAAGCAATCCCGTATTTCTCCAGCCTTCGATACAACGCCGCTCGGCTGAGTCCCAGAGCATCGGCCACGCGCGACAGATTCCCTTCGTAGTGCTTCAGGCATTTCACGATCATGCCCCGTTCGATCTCGTCGAGCGTCATCGTTCCGGCGTCCGGGAGCGACGCGTCGCGGCGCTGACGAGACTCGAGATCGCGCACGGCCACGAAGTCATCCAGCGTCAGCTCGCCGCCGTTGCTCATGACGACGGCACGCTCGATCGTCTGCCGTAGCTGCCGGATGTTACCCGGCCAGTTCTGCGTCTTCAGCCACTCCATCGCCCGCGGCGCAATGCCGTCGACACTGCGCTCATAGATCTCCGACGCAAGCCGCAGAAAGTGCGACGCCAGGCGCGGAACATCGGCGCGCCGATCGCGCAAGGCCGGAAGCGAGATCGTGATGAGGTTGAGGCGATAAAGCAGATCCTCGCGGAACTCGCCGCTGGCAACTAGCTCATGCAGCGGCCGGTTCGTGGCGGAGACGACGCGCAGATCGACCGATCGCGTGCGGCTCGATCCCAGCACCTCGTACGTCCGGTCCTGCAGGACGCGCAACAATTTCACCTGCGAGGCCGGATCGATTTCGCCGATCTCGTCGAGGAAGATCGTGCCGCCGTCCGCGACTTCGAACCGTCCTTTCCGGTCCTGTCGCGCGTCAGTGAACGCGCCTCGGACATGGCCGAACATCTCACTTTCGAACAGAGTGGATGAGATGCCGCCGAGGTTCACTTTGACGAAGGGGCGGCCACGGCGGCGGCTGTTGCCGTGGATCGCCTCGGCCACCAGCTCCTTCCCCGTTCCGCTTTCCCCCATGATCAGTACCGACGCCTCGGTCGGCGCGACCCGCGCAATCAGCTCGAGCACGCGCAACATTTTCGGATCGCTGCCGATGATGTTGGCAATGTCGAATCGCGCATCAAGATCCGCCCGACTCGGTGCCTCGCTCGCAGCCTCAGGCGCCTCGGCCAGCTTCAGCGCGGTCTCCACCGACTGCACGACCAGCGCGTTCGACCACGGTTTGGTAATGAAGTCGGCAGCACCGCGCTTCATCCCTTCGACCGCCAGCCCGATCGAGCCCCACGCCGTCATCAGAATCACCGGCAGAGATGGATTCTCCGTGCGAATGGTGGTGAGAAGCTCCAGCCCCTCCTCGCCGCTCGTGCGCCGGGAAAAGTTCATGTCCTGAATGACGAGCGAAGGCCGCTCCGAACGAATACGTGTCAGCGCCTCATCGCCACTATTCGCAGACGCCGATCGATACCCGTGCTGCTTCAGAAGCAGAGCGAGTGAAGCCGTGATCGAAGGATCGTCGTCAACGATGAGAATCATGATTGTTGGGGTGTGGGGAGTAGGGAGTGGGGGGTGGGAGAAGAATCAAAGACAAGAGATCAGATATCAAGCGAGCTATCGTTTTCGTTTCCTGATCGCTAGTCTCTGATCCTCTGATCTCTATCTCCGACCCCCGACCCCCGAAAACCGGCACCCTCACTCGTAATGCAACGCCTGCGCGGGTTGGACGCGGCCCGCCAGCCAGCTTGGATATACGCCGCACAGTAGCGTGAGGCCATAAATCGTCGCAAGCGCGCCGGCCAGCCCGATGCTGAACGAGGGCACGCTGACAAAGCGAAAGACGCCGAGAAGCGGGAGTTGGGCGACGACAATCACGCCAACGACCACCGCGAGCGTCGAGAGCAGAGCCACCTCGATCAGGATCTGTCCGTTGACCTCGCCGCCGGTGGCCCCGAGGGCGCGTCGGAGGCCGATCTCGCGCGTGCGGCGGGTGACTGTTTGCCAAAGTACGCCGGAGAGCCCAAGCGCAACCATTGTGATGAGGAACGACGCGATGATCCCACCGATGACCGCGGGCGCAATGAACACCTTATTCAGGAGCACGCGCATCTGGTCCATGTGCTGAATGCGTACGGGATAGTCAGGCGCAATCCCGTGCAGCCGTTTAATGAGGGTCTCTTCGAAGTCCGCCGGCGTTCCGGGGCGAACGCGGAAGATCAGGTCGCGACCGACACGCCCCTGTTTCTGCGTCAGAGAGAGACGGTGAAAGAGCATATTCTCGTGGTCCTGAGACAACTCCCCATGCTTGCGGAACGGTGCGATCACTCCCACGATCTTGTACGACGTGTCCTTGTCGGGCTGCAGCATCTTGCCGACGACATCCAGCGTCCCGAAAAGCGAATTCGCGACGTCCGCATCAATGATCACGTGTTCGTTCCCAGCCGCATCGTCGTCCGTCGTGAACCAGCGGCCGCGGAGTATCGGTACGTGTAGCACCTTCGCAAAGCCATCGCTCGCGGTGTCGACATTGACGTCGATCGTGTGGCCGTTGACGGTCATATCGGTGGTCCACGTCGAGGTGCTGTATGGCGGTCCGCCCGAGCCAGCGACGGCTTCGACCTGGGGCTGGGACTGAAGCTCACGCACCATCGCCGCCATCGTTGTTCGCCGTGAGTCGTCGGTCTGCTCCTCGGTCTCGGGCGGAAAACTGATGCTGGCCCGCCAGACGTTTTGGTAGTCGAAGCCGAGCGGTTTGTTCCAGCGAATGATCATCGACGTGGCCATCGTGATGACCGCGAAGACCACAAAGAAGGAAAAGAGAATTTCGACGATCAGCAGCCCATTGGCGCGTTTCCGCCGCCACACCAGTTTTAATAGATGACGAATCACATTGCACCTCCGCGCAGAGCAGTGACGGGATCGAGGCGGGACATCTTCCAGGCGGGATAAAGCCCGGAGAAGACGCCGAAGAACGCAGCGATCAGCATTCCCCAGCCGAAGACGCGCAGGTTGAGATCGAAGTGCGCGCCGGGGATGAACTCGATGGAAGCGAATGCCTGAAGCATGAAAAATGCGAGCACAAAGGCCGCGCCACCGCCGATCACCGTCAGGACGATATTTTCGAGGATGAACTGACCGATGAGCATGCGCCGCGGAGCGCCGAACGCCTTGCGGACTCCGACTTCCGAGGCGCGCTCGAGAATGCGGCTGAGATTCAGCGTGATGAGATTGAGCGCAGGCAACGTCATGAATAGAAGCGCCAGCGCCAGGAACACCAGCCGCAGAACCATCGGTCCGCGTGAGCCGAGCTCATTGTTCGTCAGGGCACGCGCGATCGATTCAAACGGCGTGTCCAGCCCCGAAGTAATCTCGGTGTAGGTCTTGGGATCATCGATCGGCAGATGCGACACTCGCGTCTCGAACTCCCGCTGCATCCTCGGGATATCGGCTGTGCTTTTAGCCAGAACCGAGACCTCGAAATTGCCCATGAACTCTTTCCTCTCCTGATCAGTCGGCGGACCGAGCGGCACCCACAGCGTGCTGTACGCAATCTGCTGGGTGAATGGCACGGTAGGAACGACACCGATGACGCGATGGGGCTCGCCGCCGATGTTGACCATTTTCCCGACAGCCGCCATCCCTCCGAACAGCTTCTGGCGCACGTCCTCGGCGATGACGACGACCTGCCGGTTTGCCGCTTCATCCGCCGCGCTGTATGGACCACCTTCGAGGAAATGGAAATCGAGCACCTTCCAATACTCGGCATCCACGCGGCGGTACGGCAGCTCGAGACGCCGCTGCCCGTCGTACACGACGACTGTCTGGATCTCTTTGTAGTACGTCACGCGCTCCGTGCCCGGCAGATTCGGTATGGTCGGATCGAGAAAGCCGTGGCCTGGATTGCTTTGCTCCGTCGAGTGCGGTCCATGTTTACGAACGCGACTCACGGAGACGATACGATCGAGGTTCGATTGCGGCGCACGCGGCGCAAGGATGTTGTCGAGGACAGCCGTAGCAATCATCAGCACTGCCAGCGTCATGGCGATGCCGACGAGCGAAATGGCCGTAAAAACCTTGCGCCGCGCCAGCACCTTGATCGCGAGTTTCAGTGAGCTTTTAAGCATTGTGTTGTTCCTTCTTGTAGCTGGGAGTGGGGAGAGGGAATTGGGTGGGATTGGGAGCCAGCAGGCCGTAGGTTGGGCTCCGACCCCCTACGCCCCACACCCCACTCCCCGAACCTCACGCCACCTGCCGTCCATCGAACAAGCGGATGGTCCGCACCGTCCGTTCCGCGAATCGGTCGTCGTGCGTGACCATCACCACGGTCGTGCCGTCCTTCTCGTTCAGCTCCTCGAGGATGCCCATGATCTCGTCGCCCATGGCGGAGTCGAGGTTGCCGGTCGGCTCATCTGCGAGCACGATGGTTGGCCGTCCGACGATGGCCCGGGCGATGGCCACACGCTGCTGCTGTCCGCCGGAGAGCTGCGTCGGAAAGTGATGGACGCGCGACGAAAGGCCGACGCGGTCGAGCGCCGCAAGTGCGCGCGACTTGCGCTCGGAGGCGGCCATCTTCCGGTACAGGAGCGGGATTTCGACGTTATCGAGAACCGTCAGATCCGGCACGAGATGAAAGCTTTGGAAAACGAAGCCGAGCTTCTCATTGCGCATCTTCGCCAGCGACCCATCCTTCGCGCCGTTGATGTGCTGTCCGTCGATCATCAGTTTGCCGTTGGTGGGCTTGTCGAGCAGTCCGATCAGATTGAGCAACGTCGACTTCCCGCAGCCCGACGGCCCCATGATCGAAACGAATTCGCCGTCCGCAATGTCGAGATTGATGTTCTGCAACGCCAGCGTCTCGACGCGCTCGGTGCGGTAAACCTTGTCGATGTTGTTGAGTGTGATCATGTGTGTCTCCTGGTTTGGTGCGTTCTGATTAATGCAGTAGTTAGTGGTTGGCCGAACCACTAGCCGCTGGCTACCTCACTTCATCCTCAATTCACGAATCCCCTCGTAATCCTTCATGTTCGAGATCACGACGTTGTCGCCTTCGCGCAGGCCCTCGACCGGCTGAACCATCTCGTCGCCGGCAAGTCCCCAGTGCACGGACGTGCGCACGAGCATCCCGTCGCGGACGACGAAGACGTCCTCACGCTCGCTGCCGCCGAGCGCCCCACGCCGCACGCGCAACACGTTGTTGCGGCTGCCCATGATTGGGAAAACATCGACGCGGAGGTTGTTGCGAAGGCCTGGATGCGCGCGCTGGTCGAGCGTGACGTAGAACTTCGCGATGCCGCTCTCGATGCGTGGATCGATGCTCGAGATCGTGCCGTCGATTGACGTCGTGTCGTCCAGCTTCACGCGCGCACGCATGCCGGCCGTGAGTTTCGCCGCATGCACGTCGGCGATCGTGCCGACAACGCGATACGCCGAGAGGTCGGCCACGCGCGCGATCACGTCTCCCTTCCTCACTGTCGCCCCCACCTCGGGTAACACCCACGTCAGTACGCCGTCCTGATCGCTGCGCGCCATGGCCAGGTTGAGTTGCCGCGCCGATTGATCGCGCTCCCTCTGGGCTGTTCTCAGCTCGAGCTGCGCCGCCGCGATCTGCGCTGCCGTTGAGCGCCGCACGCGCCCGAGCGCATCGCGCAACTGAGTGATTTCGATGTCGTTCTTCTTCTTCGCGGTCACCGCCACCAGTTCGTCCTGCGACGACACCAGCCCCTCGGCATGCATGCGCGTGTTCTCTTCGGCCTTGAGCTTGAGGATGTCGGCGTCGAGCTGCTTCTGCTCCAGCGCCGCACGCGCTCCCGCGTTGTCTTCCTCGCTCTTGAGCCGCGCCTGCATCAGCGCACTCTCCTTCTGCGCCACGGCGTCATTCAACTTGTCGAGATCGAGCTTGGTGGCCGAGGTGTCGAGCGTGAGGATTGGGTCACCAGCGTGAAGCCGGTCTCCCGCCCGATGCTGAACCCGCAACACCCGCGCCTCCACCGGACTGGAGATGACCGTCTCAATCTCCGGCACGACTGTCCCCGTAGCTTGCAGGGTTGCATCGACCGACCCGCGCTCCACGCGAGCAATCTGAATATCTGACCGCTTCACCGAAGGTCTCAGCCAGCTAACGGTTGCCGCGACGCAGAACATCACCGAAGCTATAGCGACTATCGCGATCACAACGCGCTTCGTCGTGCGCCGCGTCCGGACTTCCTGTGCGATTTCGCGATCCATGTGAGACCGCTACATACCAAGCGGGATGCCATGGACGGATTATTGAAAACAAAGGAGTTATGACGCTCTCAACACCTCGTCTCCGTGCGCTTTCGAAAGAGATTGTTCGGAATCGGACATGTTGCGTGGCCCGAGCGGATCACAGCACACGGTGAGCAAGCCTGGTAGGGCAGAACCGTGCATGTTGATAGACTCCCGCGTTTCACGGGAGAGATCGAACCGATGGCAGACAACGACCGCGATGACGCTCTGGAGTACCACTCGGGGGGGCGTCCTGGGAAAACGGAAGTCGTTCCGACCAAGCCGACTGCGACGGCGCGCGACCTCGCGCTGGCCTACACCCCCGGCGTGGCCAAGCCCTGCCTCGAGATTGCCCGCGAGCCGCGCGACGTCTACAAGTACACGAACAAGGGAAACCTCGTCGCGGTCATCTCCAACGGCACCGCGGTCCTCGGGCTCGGCAACATCGGCGCGGCGGCTGGCAAGCCGGTGATGGAAGGGAAGGCCGTCCTCTTCAAGCGTTTTGCCGACATTGACGTCTTCGATCTCGAGCTCGATACGCGCGACACCGAGGCGTTCATCAACGCGGTGAGGATCATGGAGCCGACGTTCGGCGGCATCAACCTCGAGGACATTGCCGCGCCCGAGTGCTTCGAGATCGAAGAGCGGCTCAAGGCTGTGATGAAGATCCCGGTCTTCCACGACGACCAGCACGGCACGGCCATCATCTCGGCAGCCGCGCTGAAGAACGCGCTGGAAGTGGCCGGCAAGAAGATCGAAGACGTTCGCATCGTCATCTCCGGGGCCGGCGCGGCGGCCATGGCCTGCCTGCGGCTCTACATCAAGATGGGATTGAGCAAAGAGAACGTGATGCTGGTGGACAGTAAGGGCGTGATCTTCAAGGGCCGCACGATCGACATGACGCCGTACAAAGAGGAGTTCGCGGCCGAGACATCGCGGCGCACCCTGACCGAGGCCCTTGTGGATGCGGACGTGTTCGTCGGCCTGTCGGTCGGCGGCATCGTCAAGGCGCACATGGTCCAATCGATGGCGAAGGACCCGATCGTCTTCGCGATGGCGAATCCCGATCCGGAGATTCCATACGACGACGCCGTGGCCGCGCGGCCCGACGTGATCATGGCCACCGGCCGCTCCGATTACCCGAACCAGGTCAACAACGTTCTCGGCTTTCCCTTCATCTTCCGTGGCGCTCTCGACTGCCGCGCCACGACGATCAACGACGAGATGAAGCTCGCTGCGTCACTGGCGCTGGCCGAATTGGCGAAGGAAGAAGTCCCCGACGCCGTGCTGCGCGCGTACGGCAACGAGAAGTTCACGTTCGGGCGGCTCTACCTGATCCCGAAGCCGTTCGATTCGCGCGTGCTGCTCAACGTACCGGTCGCGGTGGCGCGCGCGGCCGCGGAGACCGGCGTCGCGCAGGAACCGATCACCGACTACGACGCCTACCGACGCCGTCTCGAGCAACTTCTCGGGCGCGCCCGCGGCATGATGCACGGCGTTTACGATCGCGCCAAGAGCGATCCCAAACGAATCGTCTTCCCCGAGGGCGATCAGGAAAAGATCATCCGCGCTGCGAAGATTCTGATCGAGGAAGGACTCGCCCATCCCATCCTGCTCGTCCGCCGCGAGGTCGTCGCACCGTTGCTGCAAAAACATCATGTCGACGAATCGAAAGTGACCATCATCGATGTCGAAACCTGCGCGCAGCGCGATCAGTACGTCCGTCGCTTCGCGGAACTGCGCATGCGGCAGGGCATCACCGTGGCCGACGCGCAACGTGTGCTGAACGGTCGTAACTACTTCGCGATGATGATGGTGGAAGCGGGCGACGCCGACGGCGTGATCGCCGGCCTGCGCGCCTACTACCCCGCCACGATCAAGCCGGCGCTGCAGATCATCAAAACGCGGCCTGGCGTGAAGAACGTCTCCGGCGCGTACTTGCTGATGTTCAAGGGGAAGATGATCATCCTCGCCGACACGACGGTGATCATCGAGCCTACCGCCGAGCAGCTCGCCGAGATCGCCATCCTCACCGCCGAGACGGCGCGGCGCTTCAATTTAGAGCCGCGTATCGCCATGATCTCGTTCTCTAATTTCGGGTCGACGAAGCATCCCAATGCCGAGAAGGTGGCCGAGGCGGTGGCAATCGTGAAGCGCCTCCGCCCCGAGCTGATCATCGAAGGCGAAATGCAGGCCGACGCCGCCGTCGAACCGCACATCGCCAGCGCCGACTACCCCTGGAGCAAAATCCAGGGCGACGCGAACGTCCTGATTTTCCCCAACCTCGACTCCGCCAATGCCGCCTACAAACTCCTGTGGCGCCTCGGTGGCGCCGAAGTGATCGGCCCGATTCTGCAAGGCATGGCCAAACCGGTCCACGTGCTACAGCGCGGCGTCGACGTGAGCGATATCGTGAACATGGCCGCGATCGCGGTGGTAGACGCGCAAGACGCGCGCAGTTGATTGACGGACCGCTGTGGCAACGTAGCGCCGACGGCCCGTCGGCTGTATCGCCAGCGGCCCGCTGGCGGGTTTGACGAGATCAGATTCAAGGAGAACCGATGAAGAAAACAGCGATGTTTCTGATCGCGTTAGCTTCCGTGACGCCTCTCTTCGCCGCCGAACACGCGGCAGCACAGCCCATCCCCGATCAAACAATCACCGTTACTGCCAAGACGCTGGAAGGCTTGCCGCGAGTGAAAGCCGAAGCCAAAGAGCACGAGAACCCCGCCGCAACCTACGAAGGCGTCACACTCGGTGCGATCCTCGAACACGCCGGCGTCCCTAGGGGCGAGAAACTTCGCGGCCCGGGCCTGCGCGCGATCGTCATCATCACCGCCACCGACGGGTACCAAGTCGTCTTCACCGTCGCCGAAACCGATCCCGCCTTCAACGACCGCGTCATCATCCTTGCCGACAAGAAAGACGGCAAACCGCTTCCCGAGAAGGAAGGACCGTTCCGAATCGTCGTTCCCGGCGAAAAACGGCCCGCACGATGGATCAGGAATGTGAAGACGATCGCGGTTAAGACGGTCGGGTGAGGGTCGTCGCGTAAACAATATAGCTCTACTTTTCGGGGTAAATCTGCTCGACGTGACCCGATGACGTGATTTTGATGATGTATGGAGGCGGAAGGCTGAGGGCGAGGCGATCGATCTTGGGCAGCGCAGCAAGAAAACCCTCGGTAATCTCAACGTTCGACGCGCGGTCACCTTTGAACCACAAGACGCGAGCCTTCGCGCGAAGAAAGGCGATCCACTCCAAGTGTCTTGTCTGTAGACGCTTGTCACGCGTCAAAATGATCCAGCCTCGCTTTGCTACATCGAGAATCCAGACTCTGTCGGGTGTCCGGTCCGGAAACACTTCGTTGTGCATGTGCACGAGGCGACCGCGCTGATGAAGAGCATCCGCAAGCTCGCGCACCATGTTTGTCGAATCGAAGAAATAGGTGAATCCCGGGAGGTCAAGCTGCGTCAGCTTCGAGTAATCGCTCGAATCGGAGCGCGGCTTCGATTTGCTCTTCCGAGAGATCGTAATCCTCCGCCATCTTCGGGATGCTGTCGCCACCCAGGTACCGGTCCGCGACGACATCCGCAGGAATTGCGGTGCCGGTAATCAGAGGCCGGCCAAAGCATACTTCAGGATCTACGACAATCGGCGCGTAATCCTCTTCGAGCACAACGCTGTGGCTGGGAGGCGTGACTCGAGGAAAGAAGGTCAGAATGCCACGCTGACCACGGTGAACCCGTCGAAGAAGATTTCTGACTACGACATCCAAAGGCCATTGGCCACCGGCGGAAATGTCGATTCGCCGGCCATCATGAACGATATAGACCCGCTGGTTCGGCGTGACTAACAGCTCTTTTTCGACAAGCGGATGAGCGACAGGAATGTTGTCAGACAAGAACTCCAGGGCGGTGCGCACGCGCTTCATTGCCACTCCATGCTCGCGCCGAAGCTCCGCGACCACATTTGCTTCGATTAGATTGAAGAACGATAGTGACTGATTCTCGCTCCAATCCGAGGGAAGCGACAGCACCTGATCAAAGTTGCTTTGACCGACGAACCAGGCGCGCAAGGTAGACGTCGGCACGCCTATGCTGAGCGCGACTTCTCGAAACGAATACGCGGGAACGTCCCGCGGATCCCGACCCTCGTACAAGTCGAGTGTCTGAGCAGGTTGGTGGTTCTGAATGCGGTAGTGGGATGTGGCCACGGTGTGTAATCTCGGTTTCTGTCCGTCATTCTACCGCGTGGACGAGATGGTGAGAACTTGGCTCACTTGGCGACTGGGCTCGGCAGACGTGAATGACGCCGTCTACCCCTTCCTCTGCTCCAACGCGCGGTACCCGATGTCCTTCCGGAACCTTGCCCCTTCGAACCGCACTTTCGGCGCGGCTTCGTAGGCCTTCGCCAGCGCCTCGGAGAGCGTCGGTGCGTTCGCGCAGACGCTGGCGACGCGGCCGGCTACGTTGATCATCTTCCCGTTGCGGGGGATGGTGCCGGCGTGGAAGATCGTGACGTTCGGGTCGTCGATGGCATCGATCGATACTTCCTGGCCTTTGGGGAACTCGTCGGGGTAGCCGTCGACGGCGACGACGACGCAGGCGGCGGCCTCTTTTTTCCAGGTCAGTTTGGTGTCGCCGAGGTCGCCCTGGGCGACTTTCAGGCAGAGGTCGGCGAGGTCGTCTTCGAGGCGGAGCATCTGCACCTGCGTCTCGGGATCGCCGAAGCGGCAGTTGTACTCGAGCACCTTCGGGCCGTTCGGCGTCAGCATCACGCCGGCGTAGAGGCATCCCGTGTAGGGACGCCCCTCCTCGGCCATGCCTTGAATCGTCGGCATGATGATCGTCTTCACGATCTCGGCGGCCGCTTCCCCGCTCAGGACGACCGCGGGCGAGTGCGCACCCATGCCACCGGTATTCGGACCGGTCTCGCCGTCGAAGGCTTTCTTGTAGTCCTTGGCGGGCGCGAGCGAGACGAACTTCTTCCCGTCCGTCAGCGCCATGAACGACACCTCTTCGCCGGTGAGGAACTCCTCGACGAGGATGCGGTTGGCGGCGTTGCCGAACTTCTTCTCCTCGAAGACGAGCTTGAGATACTCCTCGCCCTCGGCCTTCGAGTTGACGATGACGACACCTTTGCCGGACGCCAAGCCGTCCACCTTGATCACAGCCGGATAGCGAAACTCTTTCAGCGCCGCCTTCGCCTCATCCGCCGACGAGCACACCCTTGCCTCGGCGGTCGGAATCCCGTACTTGCGCATGAACTCTTTGGAGAACGCCTTCGAGCCTTCCAGCTCGGCGGCCAGGCGCGTCGGGCCGAAGATGGCCATGCCGCGTTTCTGAAACTCGTCGACGATGCCGAGGGTGAGAGGAAGCTCGGGACCGACGATGGTGAGGTCCATCTTGAGCTTCTCGGCGAAATCAGCCAGTTCGATGATGTCGGCCACGCCGATGTTCACGCAGTCGGCGATCTCAGCGATCCCGGCATTGCCCGGGGCCGCGTAAACCTCCCTGACTAAGGGTGACTGGCGGAGTTTCCACGCGAGAGCATGTTCGCGTGCCCCCTGACCGACGATCAGAACGCGCATGAGGTGGTTTTTGGATTCTAGGGCGTTCGTTGGAGTTTGTCACTTGCGGTGGGAGGCGCTCAGAACCCGCCGCTCATGTACTTCCACTGCACGATCTTCTCGTTGATCTCGCGAAGGCGGCGGCTGATCATCCGGCAGAGGAGGTTGAGGAACTGCAGCGAGGCGTGCGGATCCATCGACAGGATCTCGTTCAAAGTGGCGCGGTCGATCGAGAGAACGGTGGCGTCGCCGTCGTGCGCTTTGGCGTCCGCGGAGCGTACTTTGTCGTCGATCAGCGCCATCTCGCCGAAGAAGTCGCCGCGGTCGAGCACGGCCAGCGCTTCCTCGCCGACGCCTGGGATGAATTTTGAGATGCGCACGCGGCCGTCGAGGACGATGTAGAGTTTGTCGCCCGATTCCCCTTCGCGGAAAACCATCGAGCCGTCGCGGATTCGCTCTTCGCTGGAGAACGTCGCCAGCAAAGAGCGAAT
>DATLVW010000196.1:0-11350 GCA_035577085.1 Thermoanaerobaculia bacterium | reverse complement strand
CCGCGGCGTGCCCAGATGCGCACCGTAGACGTGATGCCGTGGCCTGTTCCGGTGATCTCCGCGCGAGCGTTGCCAGTCACCGCCTCACGAGCTGCCGGTGTGTTGTCGGCATCGCCGGGAAAGATCAGCGATGCGCCCGGCTCGGGCTCACCCGGCGGCCCTCCGCCAGCCGTCATCGGGCGCACGGGACGACGTTTGATCACAGGATTCACCAGCGGAGGGTTGCGATAACGAATGCCGGTGTAGACCGCAAGAGCGGCCATCGAAACCAGTACCACACCGATGAGAGCCGGCACCCACGACGGCATCAGAGGAGTCTCGTCCCGTCTGGACGAATCATGATGCTCGCCCTCGCGCTCACCCGGCGCCGGCGCGTGCGGCTCTTCGGTCATTCTTTCTCCGCTGGCTCCGTTGCGATCTCTTCGTCCTCGGTGACCTCGGCGGTGCCGTCATCCGTAACGATCGTATCGGCGTCATCTTCCAGTCGGTCGAAGTCGGCCTCGCGCTGGCGGAGCAGCTCCTGCGCGCGCGTTTCGTCTTCGGATCGGACGTAGATGCGGATGTCGCCCATCGTGCCGAAGTTGATCGGCTCCATGCTGAACTTCACGTTCTCGATCTGGGCCGGGATCCCTTCCGCATCGAGAAACCCCTTGATGATGCGCGCCCGGTCGTCCACTCCCGTGCTGGCGATCTCGACCCACGTCGTACCATCGGGATCACTTTGAACCGACTGGTACGGCAGCTCGTCGACAAGAGGTGTGTGGTCTTTGGGGCACTCCTTCTGACCTTCCGGCCAGGCTTGTTTACACGTTGGACAGTAGGGCATCTGTTCTCTCCTCAATCGTCTCGGCAGTATTTCAGGGAATGAGCGTGACCTTACCGCTCTGTTCCGTCATCGTTCCAATCGTTGCATAGAACAGGCCGCTTTGACGCATGCGCGCGTCGAACGAAGCGAGCTTCTCCGACGGTACCGCCAACAGCAATCCTCCGCTCGTCTGCGCGTCACACATCAGCGTGAATTCTGACTCCGGAGCCTGGACATCGACGCGATGCCGGAACGTCTCGACGTTGCGAACCGTCCCGGCCGGACGGAAACCGCGGGCCAGCAACTCGCGCGCATTCGGCAGGACAGGCACCGCGCTGGCGCGAATCTCCGCACCGGTACCGGAGCCATCGCACATTTCGAGCAGGTGCCCGATGAGCCCGTAGCCGGTAACGTCCGTGGCAGCGTTGACGCCGACATCGATCATCGCGCCGGCGGCGTCGCGGTTGAGCATCATCATCCACTGAATCGCGTCATCGAGCTTGGGCACGGCCGGCCTTCGGAATCGGCGAGCGCTCAGTGCACGATAGGCGCTGATCAGAATCCCGTTGCCGATCGGCTTCGTCAGAACAATCGCGTCGCCGGCCTTCGCTGTCGAATTGCGAACGAGCTTCGACACGCTGACGATGCCGGTGACGGCGAGACCGTACTTCGGCACGTCGTCGATGATCGTGTGGCCTCCGGCGATCGGGAAGCCAGCTTCCGCGGCCTTCTCCGATCCGCCGCGAAGGATCTCCTGCAGCACCTCGAGCGGAAGGACATCCGTGGGAAATGCGGCGATGGCCAGTCCCAAGATCGGCGTAGCGCCCATCGCGTAGATGTCGGAGACCGCATTTGCCGCCGCGATCGCGCCGAAGATGTAAGGATCGTCGACGATCGGCGTGAAGAAATCGACGGTCTGGGCGATTGCCTGATCGCCGGCGATGCGCACGACGGCCGCATCGTCATTCGTGCCGTAACCGACGACAAGATCCCCCAGCCCTTCATGGGAAGGGAGTTTCGCGAGCACGGAGCGCAGGTCATCCTGACCCAGCTTGCAGGCTCAGCCACCGGTCGTAGCGAACGACGATAGCGGCGGGTACGACTTGATTTTCCGCTTCACGGATGAATGGTATCCCCCAAACGCACTAACGGAGCCTTTCGGCTCCGTCGTGGTACATCGTTGGGCTGGACCGCTGCGACCAGTTGGTGGGATTCAAGGAAGCTAGGTGATTAATCGTCCAAAATCGGTCCAATAGTCAAGGAGGGGGTCCGCAGCGGCCACTAGACGCGGGCAATCAGGATGGGACCCGCGTGGCGGTCTCGAATCTGTCGAAACCTGTTTCATCGTGCTCCTGCTTTCTGCACGGCCCCTGCCAGGACAAATAAATAGCGGTTCATGGAACTTGATCACGAGCCAGTAATTCCGTGTGCCGACTACAAGCAATAGAAAAGACGATAGTTATGGCAACGGTCCTATCCGCCGTCATCCTGATCACTTCCCGAAAGCAGTGAGGAAAAACTTGCACTTGCCCCATACGCGCGCGCAAAATTTTCCCACGGTCGATGGCAAGTTCTAGGCAAAAAGCCCGTTGAGATCGGCAAGAAGCCGGTCGAGATCAAGCTTGTAGCCCTGCGCAACCTCAGCCAGGGTCTCCTCCGCCGCCGACGAACAGCCGTTGCACCCTCCGATCTGGTAGGCAGCGAATACCCATCGCGCTGCTGGATGGAGGGCCAGGGCGGCGTCGACGGTCATCACGGCTGTGAACCCTTCATGCACCATCACCCAATTCTACGCAGTTAGAATGCCGGACGATGCTGAAAGTCCGAATCCTCTTCTTTGCCGTCCTGCGCGAGATCGCCGGCAGAGACGAGGATCTCCTGCAACTTCCTGACGGGACGCGTGCCGGGGATGTCTGGCAGCGCCTGCGCGCCGAGCACACAGCGCTGCGCGACTACGACCCCCCTCCGCTGATCGCCGTCAACGAGAATTACGTGGGACCGGAAGAGATCCTCAGTGACGGAGACGAGTTGGTCTTCATCCCGCCGGTAGCCGGAGGTTGAAGTTACGGTTCGGTGTCTTCTTCGGCACGATCTCCCTTTTCAGACCGGGCGACGACAACCGCAGATCAATCCGTCAGTTGCTTCATCAACTCGTTGATCTGCTCGTAGACGCCTCGCACCGAGGCCTCGACGGTCGTGAACCCGGCGGACTCGCGGGAGCGCGGGTCCTGAAGCATGTCGAGGATCATGTCACTGGCGAAGAGCATATCCGCCAGCTTGTCGACGACGCGCTCCTGCAACGGCATCCTAAGATCGTGGAAAGGGTCGGAGATTTGGGTGAACATTTCTCGCACTCTGTCTAGGAGTGATTTATCTACCGATGTCCCTACCCTCTTTTTCGTAACATTCTCAATTTTCGAGTACAAGTCACCAATGGGAGTCACTTCGACCCCCTGCCGTCTGCGATATCGTTACCAACTTGCCGCGTCCATCCGGACAGCGGCGTACCACCTCAATCAAAACCAGGAGATCAGACATGGATCGACCGCGTTGGTTCCTCGCCGTTGCAGCGTTGGCAGCTCTCCCCCTCATCGGCGCAACGAGCAGCAGTTCGAAAAAGGCGGCTCCGGACGCCGCTCCGGCTCCGGTGGCCAAGGGTATGGCGATGCTGAGCGCGAAGGCGCTGGCCGCTCACGATCAATTCCTGTCCAGCGATCTGCTCGAAGGCCGCGGGCCCGGAACGCGCGGCGACGAGATCGCGGAGCAGTACATCGCGGCGCAATTCGAGTCCTACGGCCTGCAGCCGGGCGGCGACAACGGCACCTACTACCAGAATGTCCCGCTCCTCGGTATCGCCACCGATCGCGACAAATCCGCGCTGACCTTCACGAAGAACGGCACAGCGATCGGCGGCCCGCTCAAGTTCGGCGACCAGATCGTCGGTCAGAATCAGACGCAGACCGAAAGCGAAACCATCGACTCCGATCTCGTCTTCGTCGGCCACGGTGTCGTCGCTCCCGAATACAAATGGGACGATTACAAAGGCCTCGACACACGCGGCAAGACGCTCGTGATGCTCGTCGATGACCCGCCCGCGAACGCGCAGGAGCCCGATCTCTTCAAAGGAAAAGCACGCACGTACTACGGCCGTTGGACCTACAAGTACGAGATCGGGACTTCGAAAAACGCCGCGGGCGTCATCCTGATTCACACCACTCCTGCCGCCGGCTACGGCTGGAATGTCGTCTCCAATTCATGGGGCGGCGAAAACTCGTTCATGAAGAACAAGCCGGGCGCTCCGGCGCTGCAATTCGCCGGCTGGATGACCGAGCAGGTGGCGCGCGATCTCTTCAAAGCCGCTGGCAAAGATCTGGACGCGTTGACACAGGCTGCCTCATCGCGCGACTTCCAGCCGGTGCCGCTCGGCGTGAAGCTCTCCGGCAACGTCGCCAGCAAGCTCCGCTCATTCAACACCACGAACGTAGTGGCCAAACTGACGGGGAGCGATCCGAAGCTGCGCGATGAAGCGATTCTCTACTCCGCCCACCACGACCACCTCGGCATCGGACCCGCCGACAAGAGCGGCGACACGATCTACAACGGCGCGCTCGACAACGCCTCCGGCTGCGCCATCCTGCTGGAGATGGCGCGCGTCTGGTCGCGCATGCCGGCGCCGAAACGCTCGGTCTACTTCGCTGCCGTCGCCGCCGAAGAACAGGGCCTGCTCGGATCGGCTTACCTCGGCCAGAATCCCCCTCTTCCATCCGGCCACATCGCCCTCGGCATGAACTACGACATGATCCCGGAGCTCGGCCGGGTCCGCGACGTCAACATGAACGGCATCGAACGGACGACTTTCTATCCAACCGCGCAGCGCATCACGAAAGCGCTCGGCCTCACCATCATCGGTGACCCCGAACCGGAGCAGGGGCATTACTACCGCTCGGATCACTTCAGTTTCGGCAAGGTCGGCATCCCGGCCTTCTCCATCGATCCTGGCCATGACGTCGTCGGCAAAGGTGCAGCCTTCCGTGCGGCGTGGTCGGATGAATTCCGCGCCAATCACTACCACCAGCCCAGCGACCAGTTCGATCCGAAGTGGGATTGGTCGGAAGCGGTGCAGATGGCCCAGCTCGGAATCTGGATGGGATGGGATGCCGCGAACGCCGCCACGATGCCGAACTGGAAAGAAGGGGACGAGTTTCGCGCGGCACGCGACCGCAGCCTGGCCGCGGCGAAGTAGCGACGATTTGCTCTCTAAGTCCGTATGCTAAAGTCGATTGGAACCCGCGATCGGCGCTGATGCTGCACCTCTGACCACCGATCACTGATCAACTCTCATCTCATTGGAGTCACAGAAATGTCCAGAACTTCACGCTTACTAGCGATTACGGCGCTCGTCGTGCTTGTCTCGCTCGCACTCGCCGGCTGCTCGAAAGAGAAGAAGAACGAGTCGAACGAGCCGGAATCCTTCGCCTTCACGATCTACCCCGGTTCGCGCTACCTGGCCCAGTTGACCGATCTCTGGAAGCAGGCGCGCAAAGTCATGAGGCCCGGCGACGACATCCCGCCGATCGCGATCTACGACACCGACGCACCGCTCGACAAAGTGGCTGAGTTCTACGCGCAGTCGTACGGCTACAACAAGGTCGCGCCCGATGCGACGAACAACCTCAGCTCCGCCAAGCCTCCTGCGTACTACCGCACTGGCGATCTGGCCACGGACGTCTCGGGCATCGTACCGATCGCGCAGAAGCTGAACATCAAGCTCGACCCCTCGAAGGCCGTCGGCGCGTACCGCGCCGCGGAGATCGATCCGAAGACGAACCGTCCGCGCGTGACGATCCAGCGGCCGTATTTCGACGCCTCAACGTCGCAGACGGTCGATCGCACGCTCATCATGATGACGCGTTGATGCACCCCGCGCGGCGCACGCTGATCGCCGGACTCGGCCTCATCGGAGGATCGATCGGGATCGCGCTGCGCCGGCGCGGATGGCACGTCACCTACATCGATCCCGGCGTGTCGCTCGATGACGCGGTCCGCGCCGGTGCGGCCGATGCGCGCAGCGATTCGTTCGATGGCCCGTTCGACGTCACCGTGCTGGCAACTCCGGTCGATGCCGCTATCGCTGCCATCGATCGCTGCCGCTCCCTGACGACCTCGGTCTGCAGCGTGCTGCAGCCACTCCGTGCTGCAGCGGATGTACATCGCCTCGACTTCGTTGCCGGGCATCCGCTCGCCGGATCGCATGAGCGCGGACTTGCAGCCGCCCGCGCAGACATGTTCGAAGGCGCCTCATGGTTCGTCGATCGCGAAGTAGCCGTTGTTCAGGAGCTCATCGCTGGTTGCGGAGCGCATGCAGAGCTCGTCACCGCTGCAGAGCACGACCGCGCAGTCGCCCTGACCAGTCACCTTCCGCAGATCCTCTCCACCGCCCTTGCCGCTCACCTGCACAGCCAAAACATCGATCCACGTTTCGCAGGATCCGGCCTTCGAACCTTCCTCCGACTCGCCGGAAGCGCGGCCTCCGTCTGGTCACCGATCATCGCCGCCAATCGCGAGAACATCGCCCCCCACGCCGAGGCGGTCGCGGCACTGGTGCGAAAAATGATCGAGCAAGGCGACGAGGAGCCGTTCGCGCAAGCGAACGAATGGAACTCTGACGTCCCGGCGGCTGGCCCGGCGGCGTCTCGCCGCCGCCCCGACAACGACTAACATCTCCCCGTTGAACCCCACATGGCTCTACGTCGGCACGCTTTACGCCATCGCGGTCGCGCTTGCGCGCCGCGGCGGTAACCCAATCCCCAGGCGCATCGCCGCGCTCTTCTACGCGCTCGTCCTCATCTTCTTTTTCAAAGCGATGACCGGCCCGTATGTCTCCGTCGCTACCGACATCCCACGTCTCATCGCTCCCTGGTCCGCATCGGCTCCGGGACTCACGAAATACACCGTGCTCAACATGGAGACGCACGACGTTTCGATGCAGCTCGCACCGTGGGCGCATCAGGTCCGCGAAGCGTGGAAGTCGGGCCACGCACCGCTCTGGAATGCTCTGGCCGGCTGCGGTTACCCATTGCTGGCAAACGCCCAGAGTGCTGCGCTCTCACCATTGCGTTTACTCGCTCTTCCGCTGCCGATGGTGTATTCGATGACCGCCGAGGCGGCGATGAAGGTTCTCGTCGCGCTGACGTTCACGTTTCTCTATTGCAGGCGACGCTACGACGCTCTTCCGAGCTGCATCGCTGCAATTGCTTTTGGTTTTGGTCCTTTCGTCATCGCCTGGCTGCACTTCGCGCAAGGCACAGCGGCCTGTTTCCTGCCTGCGGTGCTCTATCAGATCGATCTTCTGGTCGAGCGGCGCACCGATGCCCGTTTCGCGATGACCGCGGTGATTGGAGCGTGCGTCGTTTTCTGCGGCCATCCCGAGACCGCCATCCACATTCTTCTCTTCGCAATTGCGTACGTTTTCTGGCTCGTCGTGATTGAGAAGCAGCGCGAATTTCTCCGTGCACTCTTCGGCGCCGGCGTCGTGGCCGCGCTGCTGGCATCGCCGCTCATCGTTCCTTTCGGAGAGAACGTGCGCGACTCCACGCGATTCGAATCACAAAAGGCGTGGGGCCGCGACATGCCGTTCTCGGATCGCGTGTCGCTTGCGCTGCTCGTGCAACCGCGGCTTTATGGGACGCGGCCGGGCAATCCGTGGGGACCGGCGGGCGCAGAGGCGGTAACCGGGTTCGCAGGCATTCTCGGCATTGCGTCTCTCATCGCGATCTCCTGCGAGACGATCGTCCGGCGGCGGTTTCGCGACCGCGAAGCGTTCTTCGCTCTGGCCGCGCTCGGCGTTCTCGCGCTTCTGGCCAACATCGGTCCGGCGGTGACCGTTCTTCACGCAATCATCGGGCTCGCAGCGAACGCGCGGTTGCGATTCCTCTTCGCATGGATTCTCGCGGTCCTCATCGCTGCGGCTTTGCATCGCCTGCAGCGAGGAACGGTCGTGCCGTTCGCGATCGGCCTCGCTGCCTCGGCGGCGTTACTCGGGGCCATCGTGATGACAACGCCCTTTCCGAGCGATGCCGCGCGCCACGACGGACTCATCTCCGTGATCCCGAGCGTGATCGTCCTCATCGTCGCCATGGTCATGGTTCTCGCGCCGCGCACACGAAACATCGGATCTCTGCTGCTCGTCGCGGCCGTGATCGCCGAAATGTGGCCGCTGACCATCGGATGGAACTCGGCCTTCCCGAAATCGACGTTCTATCCGCGCACGCCGCTCATCGAAGCGGTGCTGCGCAATCACCATCCTGGCTTCGACCGCGTTGCCGGCATCGGCGGTGTGCTCTTCCCGAACACTAACGCGATGTTCGGGATCGAGGACGTCCGCGTTCACGATCCGATGGAGCCCGCACGCTACGTTCACCTCCTCGGCACCGCGATCACCACCGACTACTACAAGAAATGGATCGACGCGTCCTCGCCGCTGCTCGATCGATTGAACGCCCGCTGGGTGATGACCGAGCCGGGCCACGCGCTCACCGACACCTCGCGCTACCAGCTTCGCTACTCCGGAAGCGACGGCATGCTCTACGAGAATCTTCACTCGCAGCCGCGCTTCTTCGCCGCCGGTACGCGCGTGCAGATCATCTCGGCGAGCAGCGACGCCTATGTGCTCAGCATTGATACGAACACACCCACTCTGATCAACAGCAGCGTCGGCTGGTCGCGATGGTGGCGCGCGGACGCTGGCAACGGCCGGCTAGCGACGCAGATCGTCGACGGCGCATTCATCGGTTTCGCCGTTCCGCCCGGCCATTCGAGGGTCCGCGTGCGGTACGTTCCTGTGTCGTTCGATATCGCGGTAGTCGTCGCACTTCTCACTCTCCTCTTCCTCATCTGCTTTATCATCCGCGCCCGTGTTCAACGCTTCCTGGATTTACGTCGGCGCGCTCTACGCGATCGCGATCTTGTGCGCGCGCCGCTGGGTCCCGGCCGTTCGTGACGGCTTGCCGTGGCGCATCGCGATGTTCTTCTACGCGCTCGTCCTGATCTATCTCTTCCGGCCGATGACCGGGCAGTACGTCAACCTTCCCGTCGACTTCGTCAACATCCTGCCGCCGTGGGGAGATTGGGGCCATCGTCCCACTCTGTCCAACTCGGAAATGAACGACTTGCCGTTGCAGATCGTCCCGTGGGCGCATCAGGTGCGCGAAGCGTGGCTTTCGCTGCACTTTCCGGTCTGGAACCCACTCGCCGGCTGCGGGTATCCGCTCCTTGCCAACGGACAAAGCTCGGCGATGTCTCCGCTCCGTCTGCTGGCACTGCCGCTTCCTCTTGGATACGCAATGACCGCCGAAGCGGCGATGAAGCTCCTCATCGCGCTGACGTTCATGTACCTCTTGTGCCGGCGGCGGTACGACGAGCTGCCCTCGGCCCTCGGAGCCATCGCCTTCGCTTTCTGTACGTTTGTCAGCACGTGGCTGCATTTCCCGATGGTTACAGTCGCGGTCTGGCTCCCGGCTGCGTTTCTCGCGTTGGAACTTCTCATCGAACGGCGCACCTATCCGCGCTTCGTCTTCGCGGCGGTGGTCTGGGCCACCATGCTTTACGGCGGCCATCCGGAGACGGTGACGCACGTGACCTTTTTCGGAGGCCTCTTCGCGCTTTGGATCGCGTTCGTCGAGCGGCCGGTTTCGCCACGCGATGCCATGCGCTCGCTGGCCCTCGCAGCAGCGGCGATTTTCGTGGCCGCACTTCTTGCCGCGCCGTTCCTCACCACGTTCGCCGAAACGGTGAAGAAGTCCCAGCGCTTTCAGGAATTGCAGATCCGCGCGAACGGAGAGGCACCCTTCTCCAACTTTCCCTCCGCCATCGCCACGTTCGAGCCGAACTTCTACGGCCACGCGCCGGCGGAGAGACCTTGGGGACCGGCGACAGCCGAGTCGATCACGGGATTCGCCGGCATCCTCGGTATCGCCTCCTTCTTCGCGCTTCTCTTCCGCGCCATCGCACAACGCCGTTTTCGAAGCCGCGAGGTATTTCTCCTCATCCTGGCGCTCATCGCCACCGGAATCGTCTTCAACTGGCCCGTCATCAGCGCGCTATTCCACTTCGCGTTCCGTCTGGCGGCGAACGCTCGATTGCGTATGTTTCTCTGCTGGATCGCGGCAGCCATGACCGCGGCGGCGATCGACTCCGCACGGCGCGAGAGCTCCACGCCCTTCCTCCTCGGCGTACTTGCAACCGCAGGCCTCGTTTTGTACGTCCTGCTGAAGACGTCCTTCCCGAGTGCGGCGATGCAGCAAACGGCGATGATCGCGGTGTTTCCCAGCATCGTCGTGCTCCTGCTTTCGGCGCTTTTCGTGCTGCAGGCTCGCGCCCGGCACATCGCGACGATGCTGGTCGGATTCGCTCTGATCGTGGAACTATGGAACGCGTCCGACGGCTGGAATCCCGTCCTGCCGGTCGATGCGATGTACCCAAAAACTCCGCTCATTGAACGGCTCGAGCGTCTGCAGGCGGCCACTCCGGCCACTGATCCCTTTCGCATCGTTGGGGCCGGCGCGGCGCTCTTTCCCAACACCAATGCAATGTACGGATTCGCTGACATCCGCACGCACGATCCGATGGCCAATGGCCGCTATCTCGGCGTACTGCGTCTGCTCGCCGACCTCGAGACGAACAACTATTTTGCCAACTGGCAAAACGCGAAGACGCCACTGCTGAACTATCTGAACGTGCGCTATCTCGTCGGCGCGCGCAACGTCGACCCCGGTGATCACGCGCGCTATCGCCTCGTGTACGAGGGCCGCGACGGCCGGATCTTCGAGAACCTCGATGTGAAGCCGCGCTTCTTCGCCGCGCACGACATCGTCCTCGAGTTCCGCCACAACATGTTCGCGCAGACGCTCGCCGGGCAGGACCTTGCGAAGCAGACGGTCGTCAACATTCTCCCGGTCGACAGCGACCGCATGCGCCAGGACCTGCTGCATCCGACCAGCGATCCGCAGGTGAAGATCGTCGAAGCGCACGATCCCGATTTCCGGCTCCGCATCCACAGCGCGCGGCACGCACTCATCGTCAGCAGCCAGCCCTTCTGGCCGGGAATGCGCGTTTCGCTGAACGGCAACTCCATTCGACCCCTGGCCGTCAACGGCGCATTCCTCGGCTTCACGATTCCGCCCGGCGACTGGGACGTTCGCGTTGGCTATTTCCCGGCAACGTTCTACGAGGGACTCGCCAGCGCGGTCACGACGGCGCTTCTGCTGCTTTCGTGGCCAATCGTGCGATCACGATTCCTCCACCGAGGATGATCAGCAGAATCGGGAGGAGCGAAAGCGCACTGCCCGGACCAAAGAGAAACTCGCCGAGGTTGAAGCTCGCCCATTCCGATTCCGGGAACGCGGGTGGGTGATTCGCGAAGATGATCGCCTCGTCGAATGTCAGCCTGTTGACCGACGTGTGCCCGGTCAACGTGGCTGCGGACCACGGCGGCGTAATCGGCACGGATGCAGGGAAATGGCCGGACAACAGCAACGGCGCAATGTA
>DATLVW010000195.1:0-4411 GCA_035577085.1 Thermoanaerobaculia bacterium | reverse complement strand
CACCGTCGGCGAACGTAACACAAGCGGGGGCGTGTCGACCGATTACCTGTTCGGTCCTGGGATCGACGAGCCGCTGGCCAAACACACGGCGAACGGCGCGATCTCTTACTACGGCGTCGACGGCCTCGGCTCGATCGTCCTCACGACCGATTCTTCGGGAATCATGACCGGCTCGAATAAGTACTCTGCTTGGGGAGCTCCAGCAACAATTAACGGAGACCTCTTCGGCTATACCGGCCGCGAAAGTGGCGGCCCCTCGTGGTTCTACCGCGCGCGTTACTACGATACGACGACGGGGCGGTTCTTCAGTGAGGATCCGTTGCGGTTCGCGATGGGTCCTAACTTCTACGCGTACGTCCACAATAATCCGACCATCCTCAAAGATCCTTTCGGCTTAGGCGATCTTGTGCCGTTCCCGGGCAACCCGAAGCCAACACCGCCGTTCCCGAACTGTTGGCCGGAGGTTCGCGAGTTTGATGAGCCACCGTTCGATCAACGACCTACTGGGATCGGCGATGTGGGTCGGGGAGGAGCGCGCGCCGCCGTGACGATCGCACTTGCTGCGATCAATATAGTCGTCTGGAATTGTGTTGTGGCGGAGTCGTACTGTGCATCGCAGTCTGATTACTGCGATTGCATGAAGTATGCAAATCCAAGCGGTTACTGCACGGATATCTTCGGCGGTTGTCGTAAGCCGCGCCGACCGCAAAACTCGCCTCCACCGGGAACATGTGGTACATGTCCGATATCGCAATGACCTCGACTCTTCGTTCGGCTTTTGAAGAACTCTCCATGATGGAGAACACTGGCGTCTCTTGTCTGCACCGCCTGCGTCATTCGTTCGCTCGCGACCCGCGTCTCCCCCAACTCGCGACTTTGTTCGAAGCACTTTTACGGGAACGGGATACTTCGGAAGCGCCAACCGACGAAGTCCGCTGTTCTTTTTGTAATAAGAACGCACATAACGTGCGTGTTGTCGTGCGAGCACCGTTAGCGACGATCTGTGATGAGTGTATTGAGATATGTGAGGCTGCGCTACGTGAGCGGGGCCGGTGGTGGTTCTCGTGGCTGGTTGACTTGACAAGAAAGCCTGCGTGTCGGACTCGCTGCGACGATATTGCGGCCAAACTCGCCGCAGTTGCGGAGAGCGTTGTTGGTCATGACGACAGCAGTCTCCGTCTGCGTCGCGTACTTGGCGACGCTGCGCTCACACCGACGCAAGTGTCATATCTCGCCCATGTTCTCTTATCGGCGTCGACCCAGGCCTTAAAAACGTCGGACGAGACAATTGTGTGCTCGTTTTGCGGCAGGGCCGATCGCGACGCGTTCATTCAGGCTATTGGCGCTGTTATCTGTGACGTATGCGTGGCTTCAGCATCCACGACCGCCCGGCGCAAATCGCGCACTAGCGCTTGAGGCATGTCCACCCACCGCCCGCCATTTACGATAGGCTACGTCCCCAACGGGTACTCGAGGATCACTTACCCGAATGGCCAGACGCCGATGTTTTCATACGATCATCAAGGCCGGATGACGAACGTCACGAACAACGATCCGCAGGGGAACCTTCTGGCGTCGTTCGCCTAGGAATATGATCACCGAATGGGTGGCCGGAACCGGCACGATTTATTGCGTGATTGTTTTGAACCAGATGTCACGTTAGACCCGGCGGCCGACCATGCGCAGAATTAGCACACCTTTCCAGGCATTCCCTTTCAGCCGCGTTCGCCTGCGCTGCACTGGACGGCGTGTGCGACCTCAATACCCGGCACGTATCGCTACGGCGCGATGTATGAGCAAAAAACGCTGATTCTGCGACCGGACCATACGTTTCGATTTCACATCTCCCGTGATCTCGGAACGTTCTGGCTCGTGGAAGGCACATGGAAGATCTGGGATCGGACCAGGCCGATTATCATCGAAACGACAGTAACAAAAGTCTTAGTCGGCTCTGAACGTGCGCCCTTTTCGGGGTGGTGGAGCTTTGGCCTTTGGCGAATCAGTCGTGGATCTGCGGTTCCATGGGAGCAGTACCGGGCAAGGGTGTCCACCCACGCGACACCACACGAGCAGCAACAACATTAGACCTACATCCGAGGATCTCAGACTGTCTGAGGCGGCCAGCGTTCCAGCCTTCTCCGGCCCTACTTCACCTTCGCTCCCGCCGGAACGCTTGCGTCGACGCTGAGCAGGGACGGTTCGCCGTCGATGGATGCGGCGAGGACCATGCCGTTTGATTCGACGCCCATCAGTTTCGCGGGCTGGAGGTTGGCCACGATGACGATCTTTCGTCCGACCAGTTCCTCGGGGGCGTATTTCGCGGCGATCCCGGCGACGATCGTGCGCTCTTCATCGCCGGTGAAGACCGTCATCTTCATCAACTTCTTCGATTTCGGCACGCGCTCGGCGGCGCGAACGTCGGCGACGCGTAGATCGATCTCCATGAATTGATCGATGCCGATCTTCGCCATGTCCGGCGGCGCTGCCTGCGTGGTCTCGATCGGCGCTCCGGCGTGAGGCGCCGAGGCATCGGCGGCGGCCGACGTCGCGCTGGCCGGCGCTGGAACGGTTGGCGGAGCAGCGGCTGGCGAAGCAGCAGGTGGTGCGGCGACGGCCTCGCCCGCGACTTTCACTTCCTGATCGTTCTTTTCTGACACGTTCCCCCCTCCTCCTGCTCGCGCTGCACCGACATACGCTTCGATATCGATTCTTGGAAAGATTGCCTCGGCTGCGCGGACCGGCGCGCCGGCCGGGAGGCCGCCCCACTTCAGGGCATCGACGCCGATGGCGTCGGGATCGCTGCCGAGTCGCGACAATGCCTCGCGCGTGGTCGACGGCATGAATGGCGCCATCATTACCCAGACGATGCGCTGGGCTTCCAGCGTGTTCCAGAGGATGCGTGAGAGCGTTTCATCCGCGCCGGTCTCTTTGAACTTTTTCCACGGTTCTTTGCTGACGATGTAGCCGTTGACGGCGACGAGTAGTTTCCAGGCGGCGTCGAGCGCGCGCTGGAACGAGAGATCGTCCATCGACTTCAGGTACTCCGGCACGATCTGTTCCGCAGCGCGCAGAAGCTCGTTGGACGGACAAGCGGTCGGCGGAGTCTTGCCGCCGAAGTACGTGTCGGTCATCTTGATCGCGCGCGAAAGCGTGTTGCCGAGGTCGTTGGCGAGGTCGGCGTTGTAGCGGCCGAGGAAGGCTTCGTCGGAGTAATTCTGATCCTGTCCGAAGACCATCTCGCACAGCAGGAAGTAGCGAAACGCGTCCGCGCCGAACTCGTCGATGATGTTGTACGGGCGCACGACGTTGCCGAGTGATTTGGAGATCTTCTGGTTGTCGCGCAGCCACCAGCCGTGACCGACGATGCGCTTGGGCAACGGCAATCCGGCCGCCATCAGGAACGCGGGCCAGTAGACGGCGTGGAAGCGGATGATGTCCTTGCCGATGAGCTGCAGGTCGGCCGGCCAGTCGTGATCGAACCGGTCGTGGTCCGCGCTGCCGAATCCGAGCGCGGAGATGTAGTTCGTGAGCGCATCCATCCAGACATAGATGACGTGGTCGGGATGGCCGGGGAACGGAATGCCCCATGTGATCGCCGTGCGCGAAATGGAGAGATCGCGCAGACCTTGCTCGACGAACGAGACCACCTCATTCAACCGCGAGGGCGGGTAGATGAAGCCGGGGTTGTTGCGGTAATGATCGAGCAGCGGCTGCGTGTAACGCGCGAGCTTGAAGAAGAAGTTGCGCTCGGTGGTCTTCTCGACCGGATGGCCCATCTCGTCTTTGCCGTCTCGTACCTGATTGTCGGGAACGAACGTCTCTTCGTTCTGGCAGTACCAGCCGGAATGCTCGCCGAGGTAGATGTCGTCCGGCGTACGCTCCTGGATGCGGCGGATCAGTTCGAGGACTCCAACGCGGTGGCGGTTCTCGGTCGTGCGGATGAAATCGTCGTTGCTGATGTCGAGCTTGTGCCACAGCTCGCGATGCTTGGCCACGACGCGGTCGGCCAGCTCGATCGGAAGAATCCCTTCCTTCGCCGCGGCTCGCTCGACCTTCTGCCCATGCTCGTCGGTGCCGGTGAGGAACCAGACGTCGTCGCCCATCCGGCGCCGGTGCCGGGCAATGACGTCGGCGACGACGTTCTCGTACATATGCCCGATGTGCGGATCGTCGTTGACGTAGTGAATCGCGGTAGTGATGTAGAACTTAGCCATCGAAGGGGCGGGATTGTAGCGCGGGAGAGCGGATCCGGAGAGACTAAGCGCCGAGGCGCTCGGCTAGCCCCGCCTGCTCGTGGTCGTCTGGGCAAACGAGCGCGCCGCGCGCGGACTGAAGAGGTTTGTCATCAGCTCGATTCCATTTCCAAACGAATCCCGGCGCCACCAAGACATCGAGCTGCGAAACATTGAAA
>DATLVW010000194.1:0-11901 GCA_035577085.1 Thermoanaerobaculia bacterium | reverse complement strand
CGGCCAGGCGATGAAGACCATAGTCCAGTGCCGCTACGTAATTGGCAACTTCCTGAACATCGCTATGCTCCGGGGCCGCGTTTCCCGCTGCCTCGAACACGATCAGCTCACCAACCGACGCCTGCGTTCCCTCGATTCGGCTCGACAGCACCGCCTCGCGTCGGACGAATGCCGAGACAAGAAGGTACGGATTCGGTAGAGTGGCACCGATACCACGCAGATTTGCGATCGCTCGTTCGGCGCGAGTAACGCGGTCTAGTAGCTCCCATGAGACTTGCAGGGAGGGCGGAAGCGGACTCGGCACGAATGCAGTCGCCCCGTCAAGGGTTTTGACAAAGCGGCCGGCTTGGAGATTAAAGTCTTCCGGTTTCATGATGTGTAGTTAAGTTCAACTACTCCAGAGTAGTTATACTTTCGACCGCTAAAGTATAACTCGGCGCCAATCGATTAACCTTTAGTAGCATTCATTACTTGCCGTGACCTCAATCTTTCAAAGCACAACCGCCCCCGCCCCGGCCGAACCGGCAGCGGCCCCGCAGGCTAATGGTCTGGTGCACCGCGTCAGGGGTCACATCGACGATGCGCTGCTCCACCTCGGCGGCATCACGGACCTGGCCATTGAGACCATTCAACAGTTCGTCCGCAAGCCGGTGGACCGGGAAATCGTGGTCGCCCAGTTCGACCAGATCGGCGTCCGGTCGATGTCGATCGTGGCCATCACGTCACTCTTCATCGGGATGGTGCTGGCACTGCAGACGGCGTATTCGCTCTCCGACTTCGGAGGATCGCTGTTCATCGGCAAAGTCGTTTCGCTCTCGCTCGTGCGCGAGCTCGCGCCGGTTTTGATGGCGCTCATGGTTGGTGGCCGCGTCGGTGCCGGCATCGCCGCGGAGCTCGGCACGATGAAAGTGACCGAGCAGATCGATGCGCTGCGCGCGCTGGCCACGAATCCCGTGCGCAAACTGGTCGTTCCGCGCGTCCTGGCGACCACGATCATGATGCCGCTCCTGACCACGCTGGCCTGCTTCATTGGCATCATCGGCGGCCTCATCATCGCGGTGGGAAGCCTTCATCTCAGCTCGAACTTCTACATTCGCAGCGTCATCGAAACGGTGAAGTACAACGATCTCGCGTCCGGCATCGGCAAGACCTTCTTTTTCGGATTCGCGATCGGACTCATCGCCTGCTACAACGGGCTGAGCACGACGGGCGGCGCCGACGGCGTGGGACGTTCCACGACGGCAACCGTCGTCACCGCTTCGATCACCGTCCTGATCATGGACTTTTTTCTCACGAAGCTTTTCCTGTTCATCTTCTGATGACTGAAACATCGATGATTCCCGACCGTCGCGCCGAGGCGCGGGCTATGCCGGAACGGCGAAGCCATGCGCGGGACCTCTTCGTCGAATTCAAGAACGTCACGAAGTCGTATGGCACGAAGCAGGTTCTGCGCGGGGTCGACCTCAAGGTTTATCGCGGCGAAGTCCTCGTCATCCTCGGCGGATCCGGGAGCGGCAAGTCCGTTACCTTGCGGCACATGCTCGGACTCGAAGCGCCCGACTCCGGCCACGTCTTCGTCGAAGAGGAAGACATCACCGACCATCCGGAAGAAGAGCTCTACCGGGTGCGCAAGAAGTTCGGGATGCTGTTTCAGAGCGGCGCGCTCTTCGACTCGATGACCGTGTTCGAGAACGTGGCGTTTCCGCTGCGAGAGCATGCCGACATGTCGCAGGAGGAGATCGCGCGCGCCGTACGCGAGAAGCTCGAGCTGGTCAATCTACCGAACACCGAGCAGCTCATGCCGGTCGATCTGTCGGGCGGCATGCGCAAACGTGTCGGCCTGGCGCGCTCGATCGTTCTCGATCCGAAGATGATTCTCTACGATGAGCCGACCACCGGACTCGACCCGATCACTTCGCAAAAGATCAATGAGCTGATCATCGATCTCCAGTCGAAGCTGAACGTCACCTCGGTCGTCGTGACGCACGACATCCAATCCGCCTTCTCCGTCGGCGATCGCATCGCCTTCCTCAACAAAGGTATTTTCGAATGGGTCGGCACGATGGAAGAGGCACGTGACGCCGATCATCCCGTCCTGCGCGAGTTCCTGAAAGCATCAGCGGTCACGGCCGCGCAGCCAACTCACTAATAGATGTGCGATATGGACCAGAAAGCAGAGACAAGAGATCAGAGACTAGAGACAAGAGATCAGGGGCTTACTCTTGTCTCTGATCTCTGATCTCTGATCTCTGATCTCTGACTTCAAACAAGGAAAACCGTTCGGTACGAAACGATGGCAACCAAACCGAAAGAAAAAACGATCCGAGTGGGGCTTCTGGTCGCAGTCACGTTCGTCGTGCTGATGATCTTCATCTTTCTGATCGGCTCGGAACAGAAGATCTTCTCGCGCAAGAACGAGTACAAAGTCCGCCTCGACAACGTGACTGGCCTGGCCGAGGGAAACCCGGTCAAGATCTCGGGCGTCACTGTCGGCGTCATCAAAGACATCACCCTTCCCTACGATCCGAAGATGCACGACGTCGACATCGAATTGATGGTCGACAAGAAGTACGCCGAGCGTATCCGCACCGACTCCCGGGCTCGGCTGAAGAAGCTCGGGCTCCTCGGAGGCGACAGCTACATCGATATTTCCGCAGGCAGTCCGAAGTTCGATTCCCTGGAGCCGGGCTCCCTGATTCCCGCGGCGCGGCAGACAAACGTCGATCAGCTCATTTCCTCGGGCGAAGACCTCGTCGACAACTTTGTTCAGATCTCCTACTCGCTGAAAAACGTCCTCGGGCGCGTCGATCGCGGAGAGGGGCTGATCGGCGAGCTGACTTCGACGCCGGAGACGAAGCAACGCATCACCGACACCTTTCTCACCACTCTGAACAAGACGAACGCCATCCTTGGGCATGTCGAGAGCGGCAAGGGGCTGGTCGGCAAGCTTGTGTACGACGACGCCTACGCCGCCCAGCTCACTGGTTCGCTGCAGGAGACCGCGCACTCGCTGCAGGGTCTCGTCGCCAGCGTGGAATCAAGTCTGAAGACCGGTCAGGGAACCATTCCCGCTCTTCTCAACGACCCGGAAGGGAAGAAGAAAGTCTTCGATCTCGTCGACAATCTTCGCGTCACGTCCGCGAATCTCGCAGCGCTCACCGCGTCCTACCAGAATGGCCAGGGACTCGTGCCGCGCCTGATGAACGACAAAGCGTATGGCGATCAGGCACTCATGGAGTTCACGGGCTTGCTGAAACAGCTCAATGACACGGTGGCGAAAGTGAATCGGGGCGAAGGGACTGCCGGCAAGTTGATCAGCGATCCGTCCGTGTACGAGTCGGTGAACGACATCCTCATCGGCATCAACGAATCGAAACTCCTTCGCTGGCTGATTCGCAACCGGCAACAGAGCGGCATCCAGAAACGCTACGACACGGAGTCGACGAAACCGCCTGCGGCCGCACCGCCGCCGGACGTCAAACCGGTTCCGTCGCCGAAGAGTGAAACGCCGGTGCCGAACGTTCCTGTCGTCACCGGCACCGCGCCTGCGACGACAACGAGCCCAACCACAACGACGACAACTTCGACAGCTCCGCCAATTTGAGAGACTCAACGTAGGTCGGACTCTCCAGTCCGACTCATTTCGACCGCTGTCGGACTAGAGAGTCCGACCTACGTTTGGTCCGTTCTCTGCGTGATACGATCTCGCGCCGCGCGTTCGCGCACTATTTTCCGGAGGACTCCCAGTTGGATATTGCAGTCATCGGAACGGGCTATGTCGGGCTCGTAACCGGAGCCGGTCTGGCCGACTTTGGCAACGACGTCATCTGCTGTGACATCGACCCGAACAAGATCGAAGCGCTCAACAACGGCCTGATTCCGATCTATGAGCCAGGCCTCGACACGATCGTTAACCGCAACGTCAACGAGAAGCGTCTTCGCTTCACGACCGATCTCCCCGAAGCGATCCGAGGCAGCCGCGCCATCTTCATCGCCGTCGGCACGCCGCCGAAACCCGACGGCTCCGCCGATCTTCGGTACGTCGAGGATGTTGCCCGCACGATCGCGCAGCACATGAACGGACCGAAACTCGTCATCACGAAATCGACCGTCCCCATCGGCACGGGCCGCTTGATCGAGCGCATCCTCGATGAATCGGGCAACGGCCACAAAGGTTCCGTCGTCTCGAATCCCGAGTTCCTGCGGGAAGGCTCAGCCATCGAGGACTTCCTCAAACCGGATCGCGTCGTCATCGGTGCGTCCGACGAAGAGTCGATCGGATTGATGAAAGAGATCTACGCGCCGTTGCACTCGCTCGAGATTCCTTTCGTCGTGACGAATGTCGAATCGTCGGAGTTGATTAAGTACGCCGCGAACGGGTTCCTGGCCACGAAGATCTCGTTCATCAACGAGGTCGCCGTGATGTGCGAGCTCCTCGGCGCCGATGTACAGGACGTCGCGCGCGGTATCGGCCTCGACTCGCGCATCGGACCGAAGTTCCTCCAGGCCGGCCCCGGTTTCGGCGGCTCCTGTTTTCCGAAAGACACTTCGGCCGTGGCCGACATCGCCCGGCAGTACGGTTACGAGTTCGAGATCATCGAAGCGGTGCTTCGCGTCAACAAGAACATCAAACAGCGCATGGTCGGCAAAGTCGTCGACGCACTCGGCGACGTTCGCGGCAAGACCGTGGCCATCCTCGGGCTTGCGTTCAAGCCGGAAACCGACGACATGCGCGACTCGCCGACGATCCCGCTGATCAAGGGCCTCCAGGGAATGGGCGCTGTAATCCGCGCCTATGACCCGGGCGCGATCGAGAATTCGAAGAAGATCTTCGAGAACGTCACGTACTGCGGCGACGCCTACGAGACCGCCGATGGCGCCGATGCGCTGGTAATCGCTACAGAGTGGAACGAGTTCCGCGCACTCAAGCTGGAGCGGATCAAGAAGCTGCTCAAACAGCCGTTGATCATCGATCTGCGCAATGTCTACGATCCGCAGCGGATGAAGGCTGAGGGATTCACGTACATCTCGGTCGGCCGCAACGAAGACGTTCGCGTCCGGGAGCACGTTTGATGGGTCGCGCGCTCATCACCGGCGGCGCCGGTTTCCTCGGGTCACACCTTTGCGAGCTCTTTCTCGAGCGCGGGCACGAAGTGATCTGCATCGACAACTTCATCACCGGCAACCCCGCCAACATTCAGCATCTCATCGGCCACGAGGGATTCTCGTTCGTGAAGTACGACGTCACGAACTACATCCACATCGACGGTCCGCTCGACTACGTGTTGCACTTCGCCTCCCCCGCCAGTCCGATCGACTACCTCGAGAAGCCGATCCAGACGCTGAAAGTCGGCTCGCTCGGCACCCACAAAACGCTCGGCGTAGCCAAGGACAAAGGGGCGCGCTACCTCATCGCCTCGACGTCCGAGGTGTACGGCGATCCGCTCGTGCACCCGCAGAAAGAGGATTACTGGGGCAATGTGAACCCGGTCGGGCCGCGCGGCGTTTACGACGAAGCGAAGCGCTTCGCCGAGGCGATGACGATGGCGTATCACCGCTTCCATGGCGTGCAGACGCGCATCGTGCGCATCTTCAACACCTACGGTCCGCGGATGCGCATCAAAGACGGACGCGTCGTGCCGGCGTTCATCTCGCAGGCGCTGCGCAACGAGCCGTTGACCGTCTTCGGCGACGGATCGCAGACGCGCTCGTTCTGCTTCGTTACCGATCTCATCGAAGGCATCTACCGCCTGCTGATGTCGGATGAAGTCAACCCGACGAACATCGGCAATCCGAACGAGATGACCGTGCTGCAGTTTGCCGAGGAGATCAAGCGACTGACGGGAAGCAACGCCCCCATCGAATTCAAGCCACTCCCGGAGGATGATCCGAAAATTCGACGGCCTGACATCACGAAAGCTCGTACACTTCTGGGCTGGGAGCCACGCGTGCCTCTCGATGAGGGGCTCACGAAGACAATCGATTACTTTCGAAGGGTTCTGTAATCATGGCTAAACGGCTGATCATCGCGTTCGCCGCCGGGTTCGTCGCCACGCTCGTCTTTCATCAGGCCGTCATTGCCCTCCTCCACAACTTCGGCTATGTGCCGCGCGCGGCGTGGCCGATGCAGCCGGTCCCGCCGTTCGGCATCCCCGCCGTCATTTCGCTCTCGTTCTGGGGCGGCGTGTGGGGAATGATCATGATGCCGATCATCGAGGGCCGCCGCGGCGCCGCGTTCTGGATCGCCGCGCTTCTCTTCGGCGCCATCTTTCCGACAGTGGTCGCCTGGCTGGTCGTCGCCCCACTCAAGCACATGCCGATCGCCGGCGGCTGGAACCCGAAGACGATGGCAATCGGCCCGATTGTGAACGGCGCCTGGGGACTGGGCACCGCGCTGATCTATCGCGTGTTCATCCCGCGGTAAGTTCTCCACGTCCCCGCGTGAACCGCTTTCATTCGAACGCATCTTGTCGCAAAATCAGAAGCCTGAATTTGTGACGTTGGGCCCCTTCGATCGTCGTAATGGCTTGGAGACAGAACGAAAATGATCAAACAGATCGCTGTTGCCATTGTTTTCAATCTCGCGCCCGTTGCGCTCGCCCAGACATACATCGTTCCGGACGGCGATTGCGGCGCAATCACTCTTCACGCGACGCGCGGCACCGGTTCCCCGATCGCGGCCGATCGCCTCAAGGATGCTTACGTTTATCTGCCCCCACATAGAGTCGAACTGAATCCCGCCGCGGGCTCCGGCTCGCTCGACTTCCACGCGAACGTCACGGAGGGCGATAAAGTAGTCATGGCGTCGGTCGATCTCAAACCGGAGATCAGCGGCAAAGAGACGCGGACCGAGCATGCCAAGGCCTTCGTCTTTTGTGGCCCTGCTCCGCTGGCAGACTGGCAATTCTCGGCCGTCAGCGGCCTCGAGATTATTCCGCAAGACTGGAATGGGCGCAGGCCGCAGTTGAAAGCGGGCGACACAATGCGGTTCATTGCCGTGGATACGACGACAAGGAAAATTCTCGACGTTCCAATGGATCTCTACCGCGCGGGCGCCGGCTTTGTCGCACACGGCAGGCACGATATGCGAAGCGGTATGGACTTCCGATACCCGGAACCGGGCCGCTACCTGGTCACGACCACCTATCGCCGTCCCGATCCACAACAGCCAGCTCTTTGGCTCGTCGACACAAGCACGTTGACGTTCGAAGTCAAGTGAGGCCTGGAGGCTGGTGCAGCGAAGAGTTAGACGACCCGGTCAGACCAACATCTTGTCCGGATCGAAAGGCTGCGTCAGACCAGCCTTCTGTAGCAATCTACCCACGATGCGAGATTCTAACAGGCTAGATAACTACGCCGACGTCCCACCATCCACGCACAACACTTGACCCGTGATCGCGCTTGCGTCCTCGCTCAGCATGAACGCGATTGCGGCGGCAACTTCAGCCGGCTGCACTGCGCGGCGCATCGGGATTGCGCGGATCATCTCCTTCTTCACCTCGGCATCCAGCGTTGCGATCATGTCGGTGTCGACGAGGCCGGGGGCGATGCAGTTCACGCGGATGTTGCTGCGGGCGACCTCGCGGGCGAGCGAGCGTGTGAGGGCGATGAGCGCGCCCTTTGCGGCGGCGTAGTTCGTCTGGCCCACGACTCCGTGCAGTCCGCTGAGCGATGCGACGTTCACGATCGCACCTCGGCGCTGCTTCATCATCGACGGCAGCACCGCTTTGGTCATCGACATTGCGCCGTCGAGGTTCGTCTGCAGAACTTCGCGCCATTCATCGTCGGTCATGTTGTAAAGCAACGCATCGCGGCGAATGCCGGCGTTGTTCACCAGCGCGTCGATCGATCCGAACTTCGCGGTCACCTCGGCCACGATCGCTTCGTTGCGTGCGGCATCGCGCACGTCGCCCTGTAGCGCGAAGCCCTCGGGCAGCTCGGTCGAGTTGACGTACGTGAAAGCGACGTTCCAACCGTCGCGCGTCAGACGTTCGACGAGCGCGCGGCCGATACCGCGGGCGCCACCGGTGATGAGAGCCGAGGACAACTCAGCTCTCCTCCTCGTACTTGTCCTTCAGCGACGCCACCACCGTCGGGTCGGCGAGCGTCGTCACATCGCCGAGCGTCCGCCCTTCGGCGATATCACGCAGGAGGCGGCGCATGATCTTGCCGCTGCGTGTCTTCGGCAGATCGGCGGTGACAAGAATCTTCTCCGGCCGTGCGATCGCGCCGATCTTCTCGGAGACGTGATCCTTCAGCTCCTTCTCGAACTTCGCAGGATCCTTTTTCGCCTCCTCCAGCCGCGATGACTTCACGATCACGAACGCTGCGATCGCCGTCCCCTTGATTTCGTGATTGATGCCGACCACTGCGGCCTCGGCGACCGACTGGTGATCGACCAGCGCCGACTCCACCTCCATCGTGCCGATGCGGTGACCGGCTACGTTGATGACGTCGTCGACGCGCCCGAGGAGCCAGAAAAAGCCGTCCTCATCGCGCCGCGCTCCGTCGCCGGTGAAGTAGATGCCAGGCCACTTCGCCCAGTACTGCGCCTGGAAACGTTCCGGATCGCGCCAGATCCCGCGCAGCATCGATGGCCAGGGGCTTGTGATCGCGAGATAGCCGCCGCCGACTTCCACCTCATCGCCCGCCTCATTGAGGATCTTCGCGTCGATGCCGGGAAACGCTTTGGTCGCGGAGCCCGGCTTGGTCGCCACGAGACCGGGCAGCGGCGAGATCATGATCGCGCCCGTCT
The DNA here is from genome assembly GCA_035577085.1 of Thermoanaerobaculia bacterium. Classification (GTDB taxonomy): domain Bacteria; phylum Acidobacteriota; class Thermoanaerobaculia; order Gp7-AA8; family Gp7-AA8; genus JADGNZ01. The sequence continues at coordinate 3,146 of DATLVW010000194.1, read as the reverse complement.
CGGTCTGCCACCATGTGTCGACGATCGGGCAACGCTCGCCGCCGATCCATTTCTGGTACCACATCCACGCCTCGGGATTGATCGGCTCGCCGACGGACCCGAGGAGACGAAGCGAAGAGAGATCGTGCGATTCGGGCAGCTCGTGTCCCCACTTCATGAACGCGCGAATTGCAGTCGGCGCCGTGTAGAAGATCGTGATTTTGTGTTTCTCGATCATCGACCAGAAACGGTCTTGTTTCGGCCAATCGGGCGCGCCTTCGTAGACGAATACCGTTGCTCCCGCGGCGAGCGGGCCGTAGACGACGTACGAGTGGCCGGTCACCCATCCGATGTCGGCGGTGCACCAATAGATGTCGTTCTCTTTCAAATCGAAAATCCATTTACACGTGGCGTAGCAGCCGGTGAGGTAGCCGCCGGTGGTATGGATGATGCCTTTCGGTTTGCCGGTCGTTCCGCTCGTGTAGAGCGTGTAGAGCATCTGTTCGGAATCGACCCACGTCGGCGGGCAGTCCGCCGAGGCTTTGCTCATCAGATCGTGGTACCAGCAGTCGCGTCCGGGACTCATCGACACCGTGTCGTCCAGCTCTTCCGCTGCCGCGCGGCGCATCACCACCACGACGTGCTCGATCGACGGACAGTCGGCGGTGGCGGCGTCGGCGAGCTTCTTCAGCGGAACGAGGTTGCCGCGGCGATACCCCGCAGTGGCCGTGATTAGAACCTTCGCTTCCGCGTCCTGAATGCGATCGCGCAACGCCTCGGACGAGAAGCCGCCGAACACGACGGAGTGCGCCGCGCCGATGCGCGCGCAGGCGAGCATCGCGATGATTGCTTCCGGCACGAGCGGCATGTAGATGGCGACCCGGTCGCCGAGGGTGACGCCGAGCGACTTCAGCGCATTCGCAAACTTCGAGACTTCGGCATGCAGCTCGCGATAGGTGAACGTGCGGACATCGCCCGGCTCCCCTTCCCAGATGATGGCCTGCTTGTCGCCGCGCTCCGCGAGATGCCGGTCGAGACAGTTGGCCGAGGCGTTGAGCTTCCCGCCGACGAACCACTTCGCGTACGGAGGCTCCCACTCCAGCACTTTGTCCCACTTCGTCTGCCAGTCGAGCTCCGCCGCCCAGCCGGCCCAGAACGCCTCACGATCCTTAACGTCGTAAACCTTCTCGTCGTTCGCATTTGCGTTGCGGCGAAACGCGTCCGAGGGCGGAAAGGAGCGATGTTCCTGCAGCAGGGCGTCAATCTCGTTGGCCATGGTGGTCGGATTCTAGCGTAGGGAGAGTTTCTAAAAAGTCGCGTGCAGAGAGGACGGCGCGCCCGCCGATCGTGACCTCACGACCTCGAAAGCATCACCCTTTCAGTCGGGCCGCTTCTCCCGCACGGTCGAGAGGCTCGGTGCCGGTGTCGGCGTTCTCGCCCTTAATGCCGGTTTCACTCAACACCAATGATGTTCCTCAACTCTACGTCATAGACGGATCGGGGTTCATTAGTGTCAGTCAGCCACACTCGCCTGGTCTCGCCAACCACCATCTGCAAGAACAGAGGCTGCCAACGTGGTGGCGTGTACTCGAGTTGCACAATTCTGACCGAAGGGCCGCTATCAATTTTACCGGTCTCATCGTATGAAGTTATCTCATACACAAGTTGTGTTCTGGACCGTCTTTTCGGCCGTAGATTCCAATGTCCGGGCACGAGCGTCAAAGCCCACATGTGATCGTCGATTCTAGAGGCCCGCTTTGGAACGGGCCACAGCTCGTCGGGCCGCGGTTGTCGAACAGACTCAGTCACAGTTTGGACGACCTTTGGAACAGAACGGCGCGAGCCCGCTGCACCAGCAGTGTCTCGCCTGTGACAGTCGATCAGGAGTAAGGATGTGGTCGCGATCAAGATTGCACGAGTCGTCAACTTATGATCGCGGTTCATCGGTAGGGGTGGGCTTAGAACCGCATCTCCATCTGCCCGAAAAACTCCCGCCCCGCCAACCGGTTCACGCCGCCGACCATCGTCTCCTCGGGGCGCTTTTTCAGCAGGTTGTTGCCGAAGATCGTGGCGCGGAGGCGCGTGTTCGGGATGTCGTAACTGACGCGCGCGTTGACGAGCGCGTAGGACGGCAGCGGCTTCGTAGCAAAGCTGGTGAATTCGGATCGGATGAAGAACCAGTCGCGCGGCGCGGTGTAGCTGCCACGCCAGGCGACTTCGAGTGCTCCGCGCACGCCGTTGACAGGTCCTCCGTAGGCGCCGAGGTTGACCTTGTCTTTCGGCGAGTAGACGAACTCGAAGGGGATGCCGCTCGAATCGACACCCGTTCCCATTTGCGATTCGGACTGGTGCGACCAGTTCACGAAGCCGGTCACACGTTGCGCGAAATTCGATCGCAGCTCGAGCTCGCCGCCGCTGATGCGTGCGTCGGCCGGCTGGTTCTCCCATCCGAGAGTCGGCGTCGCCGGCGGAGGGTTGAATCGCTGCACGACGACGATGAAATTGTGAAGGTGTGAGCGATAGAGGTCCGCTTTCATCGAGACAGTCGGCGAGATCTGGTACTCGCCACCAAGCTCAAAGGTGCTGATCTCCTCCGGGTTGAGGTTCGGATTCGGCTTGAAGATCGAGAGCGGGAACGGCGGGATCCCGATCTGCGTAGTGACCGTAAAGAAATTGCTGTCCTGGTAAAGCTCGCTGAACGTCGGAAAGCGAAACGCCGTCGAGTAGCCGCCGCGGACGACCAGACGATCGTTTGGCGTGTAGACGAGCGAGAGGCGAGGAGAGGTCTTGGCGGAGAACAGTTTCGTCTTGTCGTCGTAGCGCACTCCGGCCACGACGCGCAGCAGGTTCTTGACGACGTCGAACTGATCCTGCGCGTAGATTGCGACCTTGTTGTACCCCGTCACGACGCTGGCGTCGGGCGAAAGCTCGGCCTTGTGCTCGGCGCGGTCGAGACGCCTTGCTTCCGTGCCGACCAGGATGTCGTGGCCCGGAATCATGTGCAATCCGACGCGAAAATCGCCGATGGCCTGGTATCCATGATCGGCAGGTTTGGCGAACTGAGGTTCCTGCGCCGCGGCGTGGCAACCAGCGCAGTGCATGCCGAAGCGGTGCGCCCAGGAGAAGTCGGCCGAATACGTGATCGGCGCGTTGGCCGGCGAATGGTT
>DATLVW010000193.1:0-4998 GCA_035577085.1 Thermoanaerobaculia bacterium | reverse complement strand
CAAATGCTCGACGGAGATGGTCATCCTCTTGGAAAGCCTGTTGCGCAAGCATTCGGGAGCGGTGACCTCGCGCCAATTTTCTCTACAAGCGATGGCTTCATCGCGGTGAATTTCGGTTTTTACGAGACTCATTTGGAGCGCATCAGCGACAACGGCGTGATCGATCCCAAGCCAGTCATTGTTCCGCCAACTCCGGGCGTGGTCGTTCAGGATGGCAAACGCAACCTCTATTTTTATGCCATGTTCAAGACGGGGAAGTTGATGGATGTGTTTCTGCAGGTAGTCGACGTGAATGGTGTCGCTGGACCACCGCAGCTCCTGTTCACGACCCTTTCCGTCTCCGCTTCCAAGTCACTGTCCGCGGCGTTGGTAGGATCGCGTCTTCTCGTATCGTACGGCGAGTTCCGCGCCACGGATGTTCCTGCGCTCAATGCTGCCTTCGTCCACGTTTTCGAAGTTGGAAAGGATGGCACGCTGACCGCCGTGGGGTCGCCCATCCAACTCACCACCAAGTCGGACAACACCTATCAGGGTCGATTCGTGTCGAGAATCGTCTGCAACGCACAGACGTGTGCGTATTGGCTGGCGGGCGATTATCCAAGCGCGCTGCGCGTCATCCCCACCGCCGAACTCGCGTCCACGCGTCCCGACGAAGGAGAAGTGGTTCTCGAAGTGGACAACGCGGTCAACCAGCAGACCCAGCCCGTCATCGCCGCAGGGGACGACGGCTACCTCGCGGCGTGGAACGAACATGACGCAACGGACCACTGGCAGGCGATCACCGCACGAGTAAACGCCGATGGACAGACCATCCAGCGTAACGGTCTGAGAATGCCCAACTCTAAACAAAGCGAGCTTAACGTGGCATGGGGGAATGGCCAATGGCTGGTGGCCTTTGGCAATCAGGCCATTCGCGTCGATGCTGCGGGAAACGCGGTCGATGCGCAGCCCTTCCCGACAGGAGTGGGCAGGACCATGGCAGTGGCCTGGAGCGGCTCGTCATGGTTGGTGGCCGGGGTTCTACCGAACGGCCAACTTACTGCCGTGGAAGTACGCACAGAGGGTAGCGTCGGAGTTTTGCAGACCATATTCAGAAGCGCGGATTACGATCCCAGTCTCGTCAGCGATTGCGCTCTTGTGTGGGACGGAAGCGGGTACTTCCTTCCGTTCATCACCGGCTATTACTCCTCTCAGGGCGGCGCCTACGGATTCCACGATGGCAGAGTCTATGCCACACGCCTTTCGGACCAGGGCGTCCCGATTCAACCAGTACCGCTGCTGCTCTCCACCAAGGTGGGAGGGGAGTCGGTGGTCTGCGCGGTTTCGCGCGGCGGGACGACGCACGTGGCCTGGAGTACTTACGACGGGAGCACCTCCGGCCGGCAGAGCACCGACACCTTCATCCTCGAGCTCTCGGCGACGAGCCCCTTGCGTGTCAACGGAGTGCCGGGTCGTATCGGTGGAGGAGTTCTGCAGTCCTTGACGTCAGACGGACACGGTGGGTACCGGCTCATCCGATCAGTGTCGGATCCTTATGCAATCCGCTACTACTCCTATGGAGTGCTGGACGTCTTGCTCCTGACACCGGGTGTCTTTGTTTATGGCGAGCGACAAACGTCGATTGCGGCGGAGCGTGCAGATGTTGCCTGCCGCGATGACGATTGCGCGGTTGTGGTTGGGGCTTTGAGCCACGACAACCAGAATCAGGAACGGGCGGAGCTCTTGTTTGTGCGTGAACTGACGCCTACGCAGCCTCCCGCGACGCCGCAGATCCATGTCGCTCGAACCGGAGGGGGCGTCGAAGTCTGGTGGGATCGGATTCCGGACGCGCTCGGATATCTCGTCGAAGCCGCGGACGCCGGGGAAGGATTCCATGTGGTCGACGCAACAACGCGCGACGGCACCGGCATGCTCGTCGAAAGCGCTGCGGCCACCGTACGAGTCAAAGCGTGGAACTACGGAGGACTGTCGCCGGCGACGACGATGTCCGTACCTTCTCCGCCACGCCGGCGCGCTTCCAGTCGGTAGCCCTACGCACGCGCTTTAGCTCTCGCCGTCTTCCCGGTTTTTCAGATAGAACGAGAGTGACTCGAGGTTAATGCGCAGATCGACCGATTTCAGCTTCACGCTCTCTCTGGCTCGCAGTTGCGTCGGTGCGAAGTTGAGGACTGCGTTGATTCCGGCATCCGCGAACGCGTCGTACACCTTCTGCGCGGCCTCGGCAGTCACGGCAACGACGCCGATATCGACGCGGTGTTCGCGGACGATGGTGGCGAGGTCATCCCACGCCAGCACCTCGAGGCCGCTTCGGGACTTGCGGCCGATCTTGGTCTCGTCGTTGTCGATGATCGCGGCAATCTCGAAGCCACCTTCGCTGAAGCCGCCGTAGTCGGCCAGTGCCATGCCGAGGTTGCCGGCACCGGCGATCAAAAGACGGCGGATGCGGTCGAGGCCGAGCTCATGGACGAGGTGGTCCTTGAGGCGGGGCACGTTGTAGCCGACTCCGCGCGTGCCGAACTCGCCGAAGCAGGCCAGGTCTTTCCGGATCTGCGCGGAGTTGAGGTGGAATTGCTCTGCCAGGTCCCCGGACGAAACAGTCTCCTGCCCGGCCAACTGAAGATACGTCAGACAGCGGAGGTAAACGGATAGCCGGCGGGTTGTCAACTCGGAGATGTCGGTCGGTTCGTTCGGCATAAGTCGAGGGCTACGGCAGAAGTGCGCGCGCTGCCGCGCCTGCCGCGTTGAAAAGGGGAGTTGGGAAGAGGCCGATCGCCAGGATGCCAACGATCGAGATCAACAGTGCGCTGGTGCCGAAGATGTCGGTATCGAGGAGTGGGGAGTGGGGAGTGGGGAGTGGGGGTTGCGAGATCTCGTGTACTCCGTGTGGTTCCGCGTGATCGTTGACGGCCGCCGACGCCCCTTCCTTCATGTACAGGAAGTAAACGACGCGCAGGTAGTAATAGACCGAGACGATGCTCATCAGGATGCCGATGAGGGCGACGGTCATGTGGCCGGAGTCGACGGCGGTCTTGAAGATGTAGAACTTGGCGATGAAACCGGCGGTTGGCGGGAGGCCGGAGAGCGAGAACATGCAGATCGTCAGCGCCAGACCGTAGAACGGGCGGCGGAAGCCGAGGCCGGCGATGTCGTCGAGCGTTTGCGGATCGTTCTGGTTCTTCGCCAGCATCGACACGACGCCGAACGCGCCGATGTTCATCAGTGCGTAGGTGATGACGTAGATGCTGATTGCGGCCACCGATTCGTCGCGCAACGAGAGCAGCGCGATGAGCATGTAGCCGACGTGGGCGATGCCGGAGTAGGCCAGCATGCGCTTGAGGTCGCGCTGCGCGATGGCGACGGCGTTGCCGATGATCATCGACAGGATCGAAAGCGCGGCGACCATCTTCATCCACGAGGCCTGCTGGATCACGGGTGTCATCGAGGCGAAGATGCGAATGAGGGCGATGAGCGTGGCCGCTTTCGGCGCGACGGAAAGCCATCCGGCAACAGGCGACGGCGCTCCCTGATAGACGTCAGGAGCCCAGCCGTGGAAGGGCGCGACGGCGAGTTTGAATCCGAAGCCGGAGATCATGAGGACGAAGGCGATCGTCAGCAGCGGATTCGTCGCATCGGCCGTGGCGAAGTAGCGCAAGAAGGCGGCGAAATTCGTCGAGCCGGTCGCACCGTAGAAGAGTGCCGTCCCGTACAGGATGAACCCTGTCGCAAACGCGCCCATGAGGAAGTACTTGAGGCTCGCTTCGTTCGAGACGGCAATGCGGCGATGGAAGCCGACCAGGATGAAGATGCAGATCGAGAGAAGCTCGAGGCCGAGAATGACGATGAGGAGATCGAGCCCCTTGGCCATCATCATCATGCCGACGGTGCCCCACATCAGCATGGCGTAGAACTCGCCGCGCTCGAATCCCTCGCGCGCCAGGTACGCGCGCGCAAAGAGCGTTGCCAGGATCGCGGCGAGTAGGAATGTGTAATCGAAGATGATGGTGATGGCGCTGATCTGGTACGTGCCGCCGAACCAGTTGCCGGCGATGACGAGACGCTCGCCCCAGCTTGCGACGAGGAAAACGACCACGGCCAGGGATGCGGTGGCGCCGCGCAATTTCGGTGCGAAGGCGTCAAAAAGAATCAGCACCATGCCGCCGATCGAGAGGATCAGCTCGGGCAGGATGGCATTCATCCATCCGTTTTCGAGCAGCGGAGTCAGGTTCAACGGACACCTCCGGGGCGGGGGAGTCGGGAGTCGGGAGTGGGGGGTCGGAGCATTGCCTCGTGCGACCGGTTCTGGTCTCCGACGCCCGACGCCCGACTCCGGACCCCCGCGACCAGCGCTTTGCTGGCGTCGGTCTTGTGGACGATCTGAAGCAACTGCTGCACGCTTGGCGTCATCTTGCGGAGGAAGACGTTCGGGCGGACGCCGATCCAGACCATGAGCACGACCAGCGGAACGAGAGCAACGATCTCGTTCCAGGCGATCTCACGAACGTTCTTGTTCTCCTCTTTCGTGATCGGTCCGAAGAAGACGCGCTGGATGAGCCAGAGCAGGTAGATCGCGGCGAGGATGACGCCGGTCGCTGCCACGATCGTCGCGCGCGGCCAGGTCTGGAACGAGCCGGCCAGGATCAGGAACTCGCCGATGAAGCCGTTCAGGCCCGGTAATCCAACAGAGGAGAGCATGGCGATGATGAAGAACGTCGCGAAGACAGGCATCGTCTTCGCCAGCCCGCCGTAGTCGGCGAGCAACCGCGTGTGGCGGCGCTCGTAGATCACCCCGACGCAGAGGAAGAGCGCGCCGGTGGAGAGGCCGTGGTTGACCATCTGCAGGATCGAGCCTTCGATCGATGTCTGGTTGAGAGCGAAGATGCCGAGAACGCAGAAGCCGAGGTGCGAGACGGAGGAGTAGGCGACAAGCTTCTTCATGTCCGGCTGCACCCACGCCACGAGTGCGCCGTAGACGATGCCGATCACGGCCAGGGCGATGAG
>DATLVW010000192.1:0-16814 GCA_035577085.1 Thermoanaerobaculia bacterium | reverse complement strand
CACAACACGCCGCTCTGGATCGTCAGCGCGGGCTTTCACCGCCCGGGCGACATCGGCGACTGGAGCTGTCAGTTCCCGGTCGTGCTGGCCAGCCCGCTCGAATCGTTCCGGCTGCACTACGCGCCCGGCATCCAGCACCTTCTGCTCAATCGCCTCACCGCCGCGGACACGCGCGCGCTCGTCGCCCGCTACCCCTCCCACGTCATGCACCTCGGCGCAGAAAACGCCTTCTTCCTCGGCGGCGGCTGGTACGGTCCCGAGGGCGAGAGCGGCGATCTCTCGCGTTGGACAGGCCCTGAGCCGGTGTCGGTCATGCTGATTGCGTCGGCGTCGATCGATCACCGGCTGCTGCTTCGCATGGCGCCATTCGATTTCCGAGGCGCACCGCCGCAGGTCGCGACCATCTCACTCAACGGCGCTCCGCTCGCGCAGATCACACTCGTCCGCGACTGGAAGGACTATCCGTTCGATGTCCCTCGGGCGCGCTGGCGCGACGGCGTAAATTTCCTGACCGTCGCCTTCTCGCGTGCGAACATTCCTGCATCGGTCGATCCCAATTCGCGAGACACGCGCCCGCTCGCCGGACGCTTCAATCTGATCGCGGTGATGCCGGCCGTTAGCGCCCTGAAACTGGCCGACTCGCGCCCGGAGCTGACGCGCGCCTTCCGCATCAACGAGCCGCCCGCCGAGCTGCTCGATGAAAACGCCGCGTGGTTAGGCGTTCCCCAGAAGACTCGGGCGCTGGAAAAGCCCCAGCTCCAGTTTCTCCTCGGCAGGCTCGGCTTCGATCCTCAGGCGGCGATGACGAAACTACAAAGAGGCAAGGTCGATCTCGGGGAACTCGCCGAGACCCTTGCGTACAACTCCGCCTGCCTCAACGATACCGACTTCATCCGCCTCGCCTACGCCACGATTCTCGACCGGCCGGCGGACGCGGACGGGCAGCGCTATTTCGAAAGCGCGCTCAAGAAACGCGAGACGCGCGTGGGCGTCGTCCGCGCCCTGATCGATTCGGACGAAGTGCGCCGAACGTCGCCCTGACCTGCGTTGTGGCAGACTCTCCCCATGCCTGAAGTGCTCTACGTCTATGCGATCGGCCGCGCGGGCCGTCCGCTGCCCGAACGGCTCGAGGCGATCGACGGATCGGATCGCTTGCAGGAGGTCACTGCCGGAGCGTTGGCGGCGTTCGTTACGCCGGTCGACGACGTCGATTTCTCGCAGGCCGTGATCGACGCCCGCGCAAAGGACGTCGAGTGGCTCGGCGGCATCGGCTATCGGCATCAGAGCGTGATGAGCGCGTTGATGCACAGCGGCACGATCATTCCGTTGCGCGCCTTCACGCTCTTCGCCTCGGCAGAAACCCTTCGTGCACACCTCGAAGCCGAGCACGCCCGGCTTTCGACGCTTCTCGACCGGCTCGAAGGAAAGCAGGAGTGGACGCTTCGACTGGAGTTCGATCCGGAGCGTTGGAGCGAGGCGCTCGTGAGGCGCGTCGATTCGCTGCGCGTGTTATCCGAGGAGATCGACGGAGCCGCGGCGGGGAAGGCGTTCCTGCTGCGCAAGAAACTCGACGACGAGAAGAAGCGTGCCTCCCGCGAGGCAGAGCAACAGGTGATGGCCGAAGTCGAGAGCGCCGTGCTCGAGAAGCTGGCCTGCGACACCGTGGCGGAGACGCGGCAGCAGCGCTCCGGCGCGTTCCCGCAGATCAATGTGCTCATCAACCGCGACGAGGAATCGCGCCTCGTCGAGCTTCGCGAGGCGTTGTCGCAGCGCTACGGCAGCGAAGGCGTGACCCTTGCGTTGACCGGACCGTGGCCGCCGTATACGTTTGTGGGGAGGGAGGAGTGAGAGGCCAGAGATCAGAGACAAGAGATCAGAAAATCGCCCTGATCCCTTGTCTCTGGTTTCTAGACTCTTGGTCCTTGTTGGGAAGGAGATACAGGGCCTGAGAGCAGAGACAAGAGATCAGAAATTGCCCTGTTCTCTTGTCTCCTGTCTCTTGTCTCTGCTTCACATGTCTGACGAAAACGACGAACTGAGCCTGCTCGAGACCCTCGATCACCTGCTCGACCGCGGCGTGGTGATTGCTGGCGAGGCGGTCGTCTCCATCGGCGACGTCGACCTTCTCTACCTCGGGCTCAACGTGGTGCTCGCCAACGTCGACGCCATCATCCGGACCTCGCAGCCGAAGCGGATCAAATGAAGCTGGTCGTCATCGGCGCGCATCTCGAACGAGTCGATATCGAGCCGGTCGCCCAGCCGCTCGCGGTCGGCGATCTCTGGCTCAGCGGGATGCCTGTCGCGGACGACCAGCCCCTCGGCGACCGCGCGCTCCTTCTTCGCGTCGCGCAAACGCGCGCGTTGCTGCTCGACCGCGGCACGTTCATCGCCATCCGCTACGGCTTCACCGCGCATGCGTCGAGCGATGCGATGACCAAGTGCGCGGCGCACCTCGAGCGGTGGCGGCGCACGTTGCAGGAGTGCCGAGGGATGGTGGAGATGACGTTGAAGGTGGCGGCGGCGTCGCCGCAGGCCCGTCCTGATCGTCACGACTTCGCATCCGGGGCCGCGTACTTTCGCGCACTTCACGACGCTACACAGGCCGCATCCATCGATCCGCTTTTTCGTGATGCTGTGGAAAAGAATCTGACGCCGCTGGCGGTGAAGCATCGCTGGTCGAACCGCGACAACGCATCGCTCGAATTCGCGCTGCTCGTGCGAGCCGACTCCGTCGCCGCGGTGAACGACGCCGGCGCCGAGCTCAAACGCGGCTTCGCGTCGGTCCCGTTCCTTCTCTCGGGTCCCTGGCCGCTGGAGGTGTTTGCCGATGATCACGAATGACGAAGAGCGCCTCCGCGCGTCGCTGACGTTCACCGAATCGACGATCCCCGACCGGATCGCCGCCGACTCCGACATCGTCGAGAACGGCCTCGCCAAACTGGTTCTCTCGATCATCGAGCTGATCCGACGTCTCCTCGAAAAGCAGGCCTTGCGCCGCATGGACGCCGGCACCCTCACCGATGAAGAGATCGAGCGCGTCGGCGCCGCATTGATGAAGCTCGAAGAAAAGATGGCGGAGATGAAGCAGATTTTCGGCCTGGCGGACGACGATCTGAACCTGAACCTCGGGCCGGTGCGTTCGCTGGATTGATGACCACTGTTTCGTCGCACCTCCCAAGAAAGCGCTGAGCAACATTCGTGTCATCCTGAGCCTGCCGGAGCCGCCTCGCTGCTCGATCCCTCGCGCTACACGATCTGCGGCGCAGGACGGCGAAGGATCTCAAGTTACGAAGAGTGTGGCCTGATCACGTTCGCTCGCGCTGGGAAAGCACGATCCGTAAAAGTTTGAGATCCTTCGATCGTCCTCCGCCGCGATGCCTGCCGGTTGTGAACGTAGCGTGGAGGCGCGGCTCCGGCGACTCAGGATGACACAAAGTTCTTGTTGCGTAAGTCGCCAACCGCAGCGCGATTACTTCTTCTTCATCGGCGGTTCCAGATCGATCAGATTCAACGCGTAATCACGCGACACTTCGTCGTACACGCCGAGCGCGATTCGCAGATACGGCGTGGCCGACGCAACACCGACCTGGTACGTGAAGTAGTTGCCTTTCGCCTTCGCCAGATCGGCGTCGGCGATTGAGAACTGCTTCGTGTCGCGGTGCGGTTCGCTCAGGCCGCCGAGGACTGCGCCCCAGGCCATGTAGACGGTGAAGGCGCCGTTATGAACGTTGCCTGCGGCGGGCAGCGTCGTCAGCGCGGAGATCGGCACCTCGATCGTGACCGGGATGATGTAGCGCTTCTGCTCATCGAGCTTCGGCGGTGCCAGCCGGACTTTCACTTCGAACGACGCTGGCGGCTGGTTTCCGAAAAGAGTGGCGATCACGCGCTCGTCCATCCGGGCCGTGTCCGACTTCGGCATGTACTGCGTCCGTGCGCGGACGACCAGCTTCGGATCCTTGACCTTCACTTCGATCTTTCGAGCGGCTGCCTTGCCGGGCGTGGCGCGATAGCCGAGCGAGTAGTACGAATCGAGATCCTCGCCGACGGTGGGAATGAGTTTCGTGACGTCGTTGCTGCCCCACGCGGCCGAACCGCCGGTCTCCTTCGCCACGTACTCGAGCATCGGCGTTTCGTTGTTGAGAACGAGGTACTCGTAACCGATCGGCTTGTTCTGACGCGCTCGTAGTTCCGAGGTGGCACCTGATGTCATCGCCAATCCCTCGGCGTAAATCGGGTAGATCGTGAAACCGGTCTGATTCGCGGCCTCGATCAGCGATCGGACGAGCTGCTTGCCATCGAATTGGTTCTTGAAGTCCGCGGGCAGCAGAGGGGCCCCTGCCGCAAACAGTGCCTCGGCACCCGCATACATCGACAGCCGGTGCGTGGCCAGCAGCAACACTTTCTTCCCTTCCGTGCCGCCAGCGGAGCGCATCAGCGTGCTGATCGTCTCCACTTTTCGCTTTTCATCGAGGTAGGCGTCCTTCGCGGTGAAGCGCGCCATCTGCTCGACGAAAAAGCTCAGGCCGGATTCGTTTGTGATGTTTGACGTAGCGATTCTGCCGCCGTTCATCGCCGCCGTTTCCTCTTCGAACGCCTGGATGGAATCGATCTCCTGCTCGAGGTCGGCGATCGGATCGTGATTCAGCGTCGTCGTGCGGTCGGCGATCATTTCGATGGCCTTGTCGATCCTGACGAGATCGTCGGTGAACTGCTGGCGCATCCCCAGAATGCCGCGGTTCCAGGTGACGACCATGACGCGGTCGCCTTTGCGGACCGTCTCGTGAAGCAGCTTCTTCATCGCGGCAAAAACCGGATCGCTGCGAAAGGAGGGCAGCTGGAAGCGCTCCACGAAAACGATGATCGTTCGCGGCTGCGACGGCGGCGGCTGTGGCGCGGAACGTGGGGCGCCTTCGGCTGCCGGCGCCGTAACGGTTCCGACGGATGACGCTTTGCCTTCGCTCCCATACTCCGCGAAGTTCGTGAGCGGCTGCCGCGCGCCGTTCTCGTAGACTTCAAAGTCGTCTTTGCCGAGGCCGCGAACGCGGTTCCCGTGTTTGTCGGTGACGACGGTGTCGATGTTGACGATGGATACTTCGATCGTCTCGCCGGCGTGAGGGACTACCGGTGTCTGGGCAAGCGAAGAAATCGAACAGGCAATCGACAGCAGGAGCAGACAACGCCAGCGGCGCATGAACATCCTTTCGTGAGACGGCGGTTGAATTGTACGCGCCCTTCCGGAATGCGTTCTCGTGATCGCGCGTAGTGGCCTAGAATCCGCACCGACGAGCAAGACCATGAGCGATGACGACCAGCGGTCCGATGAAGCTCGCGAGACATTCGCCTACTTCTCCAACGAGTACGCCCAGGCGCTGCAGGCCTTCAAGGCGATCGAGGAGCAATCGTCGACGCTGATGCTGATGGGTGTAGCCGACGATCTTCGCGGCTTCATCGAACAGTTCATCGCCATGGCCTCGGGCACCAAAGCGCTGGCGGAGGATAAAGGCGAGACGCATTTCGCCGAATGGTTCGGAGAGCTGATTCACAAAGCCGAAGCGCTGAAGACGGAGATCGTTTCGCAGTAGCGGTAAGTTGAGAATCGTGAACCACAGAGACACAGAGATCACAGAGTTTTTCTCTGTGTCCTCTGTGCCTCTGTGGTGATGGGTTCAGTGATAACCGCGATCTACAATGCGCCATGCGCTTGCTCGCCATCCTCGCACTGGAGGTTCTCATGACTGCCACACTCGACGCCGCCACTACGCTTGATCAACGCATCGATGATGCCGCGAAGAAAGTCGAAGCGAAGGTCATCGCCTGCCGCCGCGATATCCATCAGCATCCCGAGCTTGGCAACCGCGAGACGCGGACGTCGAAGATCATCGCCGACCGTCTGCGTGAGCTCGGCATCGAAGTGAAGACGCCGATCGCGCACACAGGAGTCATCGGAATCCTGCGCGGCGGCAAGCCGGGACGCGTCGTGACCCTGCGCGCGGACATGGACGCGCTGCCGGTCGTCGAGCAGGTCGATCTGCCATTCAAGTCGACCGTGCGCACGACGTTCAACGGCCACGAAGTCGGCGTCATGCACGCCTGCGGACACGACGCTCATGTGGCCATCCTCCTCGGCGTCGCCGAAGTGCTCTCCGGCATTCGCGATGAGATCCCGGGAACCGTGAAGTTTCTCTTCCAGCCCGCCGAGGAGGGCGCGCCGGAAGGCGAAGAAGGCGGCGCCAAGCTGATGGTGAAAGAAGGCGCGCTCGACAATCCGAAGGTCGACGCCGTCTTTGGATTGCACGTCACCTCGCGCTACCCGGTCGGAGAGATCGCCTATCGCTCGGGCTCGATGATGGCCGCCGTCGACTCGTTCAAGATCACGGTGCACGGCAAACAAACGCACGGCGCCTACCCCTGGCTCGGCGTCGATCCGATCGTCATCGCCTCCCAAATCGTCCTCGGCCTGCAGACCATCCCCAGCCGCCAGGTCGATTCGTCACTGGCCCCGTCCATCGTCACCGTCGGCGCCATTCACGGCGGCGTCCGCAACAACATCATCCCCGACGACGTCGAGATGATCGGCACAATCCGGTCATTGGACGCGAAGATGCGCGACGAGATCCACGCGCGCATCAAACGCACAGCCGAAGACATCGCCAGGAGCGGTGGCGGAACGGCAACGGTCTCGATCGAAGAAGGCTACCCCATCACCTACAACGATCCCGCCATCACCGAACAAATGGCCCCCACACTGCGCCGCATAGTCGGCCCCGCCAACGTCGAAGTAGTCAACGCCACCCTCGGCGCCGAGGACTTCTCGTTCTTCCAGCAGAAAGTGCCTGGACTCTTCTTCTGGCTGGGAACACGACCCAAGAACCAGACCGCCGAGGAAGCCGCCTCGAATCATTCACCGCTGTTCTATGTCGATGAAAGCGGGTTGGAGTTGGGTGTGCGGGCGATGGCGCATGTGGCGGTGGACTACCTAAAGAAACCGTAAGGCTTCCTGCTTCGGGTGACTTTCGCCGATCGAAATCTCGGCTAAACGCTACTCAGGGCCAGCGCGGAGCCAGATCCGACTCGCTCTTGAGGTAGCCGGCAATTCCCGCAAGATCTGGAAACACAGAATACTCATTAATATTCGTGAGATCTAGAAAATCCATTGCTGCCTCGACGACGTTGTTTGGTATCACGACCTTCTTAATGGCGGCTGGAAACTCAGTCTCGATCGGGTTGATTTCATCATGGTGAACCGTGAACATGCCACGCTGGGCAAGCATCCTATCGTTAATAAAAATCGGTTCAATCGCGATAGGTGCAGTCGCGGCGAACGGTGTGCGGTTCCAGTAGATGCCCTTGTACGAGAAGTTGCCTTCGTCTTCGGGGATTCTGTAGACCTTATTGATACCGCTGTACTTGTTTAGGCGATGGGGAGACAGCAGGTAGATCGCAGCGTCATTGGTTAATGCGCGCCGCTTGCTGTAGTAGGCAGCGAAGAATAGGGCGACTCCAAAGCTTTCAGTCCAATCTAGCAGTCGAGTGGGTACGCCGTAGTGTTGCATCTCAAACAGCGTCTCCCACTCACTGATGCGCCTTTTGAAGATTCTGTCGGAAAATTTTTGAAAGCTCTCAAAGAGATATTTCTCCTTCGTTAGGCCGTTCTCGTAGCGAAGAAGGGACGCCAAGAGATAATGATCGGCGTCCGGGTGTCCTCGATACCAGACCACCTCGGGATCACCCAATTCGTCGTTCGCCGTCTTGACCGTACCTAGAAAGGTTGACCATTCAGGTGAGGTAACGCCCTGCATTTGAGCCTCCAGAATCGTTCCAATTCATGGGTACTGCCGCGCTATTCGACTCAGCATTAGGCGACAGCCGGCGCGGTCACTTCGGCGCCATCTGCTGCACGCGCGTCCAGTAATCCGCGCCGCTCAGCCACTGGCCGCCGTCGATCACCATGGCTTCGCCGGTGACGTATGAGGCGTAGTCGGAGAGGAGATACGACGCCGCGTTGGCGACCTCTTCGAGACTCGCGAAGCGGCGCAGGGGAATCGTTTTGCGGATCCCTTCCTCGATCATCTCGTTCGGGAAGAGTCTCTTCGATGCGCCCTCGGTGTGTACCGGTCCGGGGGCGATGGCGTTGACGCGGATCTTGTGGCGCGCCCATTCGACGGCCAGCGTCTGGGTCATGGCCAGGACACCGGCCTTGGCGCTGGCGGAGTGGACGACGCCGGGGGCGCCGGTCCAGGCGTAGTTGGCGATGACATTGAGGATCGCGCCCTTCTTCGCCGCGATCATCCGTTTGCCGACGGCGCTCGTGCAGTAGAACGTGCCGTTGAGCACGATGCCGATGACGGAGTTCCAGCCGTTGACGGTGAGCTGATCGGCGGGGGCGATGAAGTTCCCTGCGGCGTTATTGACGAGGAAGTCGATGTGTCCATGATCGCCATGAACCTTCGCCGCCATGGCCTCGACCGCATCGGCTTCTCGGACATCGAGCGCGATGAAATCGGCAGCGTTGGCGCGTCCCGTCTCGCTCCGCAACTGCTCCACGGCAGGCCCGAGGTGCTCGGCACTGCGGCTGGCGAGGATGACGGTGGCGCCGAGCTTCGCCAGCTCGCGCGCGATGGCGAAACCGATCCCGGTCCCACCGCCAGTGATGATGCCGACTCGGCCTTCGAATGTTTTTTCAGGAAGCATGGGGGGGATGATATGTCAGAGGCGAGGTAGCGTTCGAAGCCGCACTTCACGCAAGCAAGAAGTCGACGGATTTCGGCCTCCACCCCCACCGCACTCGGGCGAGGACGCCCGAGTGCCCGCGTGCGAGACGCACGCACTCCGACGTGCATTGAGGAGTGCGGTCGTCTTTACCGCGGCCGTCGAGGCGTCCCGCCTCGATGGTTGGATCCGGCCTGACAGCTTCAATGGTTGAGACGGGTCCAAGTGAGAAACAACTTAGAGCTCAAGGGCCACCGCACTCGAAAGGATCGACTCGCGCCGGTAGCGATTCCGGCTTCGCTCGACGCCGGGACGTTCGCACAGATCGACCGGCCTGCGGAAGATCTCGGCCAGCTTGTCTTCCATGTGGACCAGGCTGAAGAGCGTCCACGGGGCGCCCTTTTCGAACGTCACCATTACATCCACATCGCTCTCCGGTCCGAAGTCCTCGCGCACGACGCTGCCGAAAAGAGAGAACTCCGTAATCTTCCACTTGCGGCAGAAGTCGCGGAGTTTTTCTTTGTCGTAGTCGATGGCGATGTGAGGCATCGAAATCAGTTTACGCCGATCGGGCTTGTAGCGAACACCTGCCGGCGGGCCGCCGGCGGTCCAGCCGTCGAGCCGACGGCGCTACGCCTCGACCACGCGACGACGAGCATCAAGGTCGACAAAGGATCGCCCTCAGGCGTTTTCATGTCAGATGACTGTCAGAGAGCGAGGTAGCGCTCGATGGCGGCGACAGCGGCTGGCAAATCATTTCTCACTGTTTCCCAAACGATGTTGACGTCGACATCCCAGTATTGATGAATGGCGAAGTTGCGCATGTCCACCATCTTGCGCCACGGGAGCTCTGGCAATTCAGTGGCTGCTTCCTCCGCGATATGACTCGCTGCTTCGCCGATGATCTCGAGCCGGCGAATGACGGAATCCTGCAGTTGAACGTCCTTTGCGAATTCCTCCACCGAGGTTCGCTCAAGATATGAGATAGCGAGTCGCGCCGACAGCAGAATGTCTTGAAGGAATCCGCTCTCACGCAACATCGAGCATCACCGCCGAGCTGAGGATCGAGGTTTTGCGGATCGGATTCAGACTTCCTTCGACGGCGCGGCGGGTCAGCAGATCGACGTCGCGGTCGAAGAGGATCTTCAGCTCATCGTTCATATCCGACATGTCAAACAATGACCAATGTGCGTCGGCTGCGAATGCAACGAGGACATCCACATCGCTCTCCGGTCCGAAGTCCTCGCGCACGACGCTGCCGAAAAGAGAGAACTCCGTGATCTTCCACTTGCGGCAGAAGTCGCGGAGTTTTTCTTTGTCGTAGTCGATGGCGATCTGAGGCATCGAAATCAGTTTACGCCGATCCGGCTTGTCGCGAACACTGGCCGGCGGGCCGCCGGCGGTACAGCCGTCGGGCCGACGGCGCTACAACTCGATCGTGTCGCAGCCCCGTCCGCTTTCCCTCATCGCACAACTCAGGCATGATGTAATGACATCGCAATCGGAGGCCTCGCGTGAGGGCTGTGTTCCTGGCGATTTCGATCTTCGTTTCTTCGTTCGCTGCCTGGGGCGCGATTACGGGGACGGTGGTGGGTGGCGATGGGCGGGCGATTGCGTCGGCAAAGGTTGCCGCGTTTGCGCTCGAGACTTCGGAGGAGCAGCGCGTGCGGTGGGTTTCGGCCGATCCTGCGCGGAAGCCGCTCGTGACGGGGGCGACCGACGCGAACGGGCGTTTCTCCATCGATCCGAAGGCTACGGTGGTCGATCTTCGCGTTGAGGTTTCGGGACAGCCTGCGATTGGTGTCCGTTCGGCCAACGGCGAAGATGCAGGCGTTCTGCAGGCGCCGTCGCAGCCGCTCGTTCGTGGGACCGTCACAGCGAATGGCAAGCCATTGCCTGATGCCACGGTCATCGTCCGTTCCGGCGGCGCCGAGGGCGTGGCAACGACGGATGCACATGGGCAGTACTGGCTGCCCGATCCGAAGAAACTCGTGTCGTGGATCCTCGTGCAGCACACCGGCTACGCGCCGGTCGAGCGCGAGATCGACACGGTCGCTCTGAGGAATCCCGATGTCGCCATGACTGCGGGCATCGTGCTGAACGGACGCGTCGTCGCTGCCGACGGTGAGACGCCGGTCGCGGGCGCGTCGATCCAGATCGACGATTTGATCCTCGCGAAAACCGGAGCGGACGGAACGTTCGCGATCGAGCATGCGCCCGCCGGCGCACGCAGGATCGCGGCGCGAGCCGGCGATCGGATCAGCGCGCGGCTCATCGGTGGCGCGAGGCAGTTTCTCTTCCGCCTCGGGTCCGCCGCAGCAATCAGCGGATCCATCCGCGACATCAAGAGCGGAATCGCCATCGCGGGCGCGCAGGTGACGGCGGCTGCGCCGCGTTACGGCGGTCTCGACCCCGGCGCGTGGAGCGTCACCGACGACAAAGGAAACTTCACAATCGCCGGTCTTGCTGGCGGCGAATACGAGTTGAACGCGGTTCATCCGGGCTACGCCACGCCACGGCTCGTCGTCAACGCGCCGCCCGGTGTCACGGTGCGGAAGACTCTCTACGCAGCCGCACTCGCGCGTATATCGGGCTCCGTGATCGACGAGGGCGCGCGTGCCGTCGCCGGTGTCTCGATCAGCACCCGGCGTGTCGGCGGCGACATGCTGTGGACGCCATCCTCCGTCCGCATGACCTCGCGGGCCATCACCGCGCCAAACGGTCACTTCATTCTGCGAATTGCCGAAGACGGGAACGTTCAGCTCGACGCGACGAAGACGGGAATGCCGGCGGCGCACTCCGGAATCATCCGTGTCGCACCGGGCTCACGGACGGCGGACATCGTCATCACCCTTCCGCGCGGGGTCGCGCTCGCCGGCCGCGTCATCGCCCCCGACGCCAAACCGGTGTCGGGTGCTGCGGTTACGGCCACCGAGCCGGGAGCCGGCGGAGTGCGGGACGCCGAGGAGGGGGTGAGGACGAAGGCAGACGGAACGTTCGCGGTGCGTGTGCGCGGAGGCACGTACGACGTCACCGTTACCGCGGCAGGCTTCGCGCCTCGCACGGTGCGCACGCAGGTGACCGCAAGCACGCCGCCGCTCGAAGTGACGCTGGAAGCGGGTGTCGAGATCAGCGGCCGCGTCACGTGTGGCGAGACGCCGGTAGACGGCGTCGACATCTTCATCATCAGCGGCGGCGACGCGCCTCCGGTGCAGACGAGTGCCGACGGGAGATTTCGCATCATCGATCTGGCACCCGGCCAGGTGACGCTTGCGTTCAAGAAACCGACGGAGCTCATTCAGGCCACACGCACCGTCACAGCGCCGGCCGCGGACGTCAATGTCGAAGTGCCCGCCGGCGGCCGTATTGCCGGACGAGTCATCGACAAAGGCACAAGTCAGCCGGTCACGTCGTTCGATGCCGGCATCACCCGCGGCAGCGCGGCATTGATGCGAACGCCTGCCATGCGTGCCTTCACGAGCGACGATGGCACGTTTGCAATCGATGGCGCGCCGGTTGGGTCGCAAACGCTGTCGGTCACCGCGCCCGGCTACGTGATGGCTCGCGTCCCGAACATCAACGTCGAGAGCGGAAAGAGCGTCGAGGGGATCGAGGTGGCACTCGATCATGGTGTGCGGGTGAGCGGTCACGTGACGGGACCGGACGGCGGTCCTGCCGGCGGGGTGCTGGTGCGCGTCGATCCGACAACGTCGACGCGCGGCGCGACGACGAACGATTCGTTCACGCTGACCGATCCGGATGGCGCGTATGCGCTCGACAGCCTCGACGCGGGACCGACCACCCTCGCGTTCAGCCGAAGCGGGCTGGTGACCGTCCGCAAGAGCGTCACGCTTTCCGGCTCCTCGTCTGAAGTCGACGCGCAGCTCGGCGCCGGCTCGTCGATCGCCGGCGTGGTCGTGCTCGACGGAGGCGCGCCGGTTGCGGGTGCCGACGTCCGTGCGTTCTCGGCGACGGACACCGCGGGTATGTCGTCGCAAACGGATGAAGGTGGGACGTTCGTCATCGCCGGCGCTCCTGCCGGACACTACGAGATCAGTGCGACGCGCGCAGGCTACGGCTCTGCCACGCTGCGCGACGTGGAGATTCCGGCTCCAAGCATGTTGCGTCTCGTGATCAATCGAGGGGGCGTCATCACGGGAGCGATCACCGGTCTGACGCGGGCGGAACTGCAAAGCGCCTCGGTGCAAGCGTGGTCGGCGGACGGCGCCACCGCCTCGGCATCGCCCGACGAGAGCGGCCACTATCGCATCGAAGGCGCCGCAGCCGGCTCGGTGCGCGTGGGTGCGAGCGTCAAACCGCTGCCGGGCAGTGCGCGCAACGCGGTGACCAAGGTCGTGCAGCTCGATGCTGGCGCGACGGTGAACGTCGACTTCGATTTCACCGCCGAGATCATCATCAACGGCCGGATCACGCGGAACGGGAGGCCGTTGCCGGGCGTCGAAGTGTCGTTCGCACCCCAATCCGCCGCGCTGCGCTATGCACGCTCGGCGGCGGACGGAAACGGACGCTACGAGATCAGCGGAATCGACAACGGCAGCTACGCCGTGACGGTATACGACACCGAGCAAGGGCCGTACTCGACGGTCTACGAAGTCAAGGGCTCGTCGACGTTCGACATCGATCTGCGCGGTGTGCGAGTCGCGGGACGGGTGAGCGACGCCACGACCGACGCGGCGATCGCCAATGCGCGTGTCGATCTGCTACGGACGGATGGGAACGCGTCTGACGTCCGGTCGACCTTGTCCGATGCGAGTGGCGGTTTCTCGTTCGATCAGGTCGCGGCGGGGCGCTTCGAGGCGCGCGTGCAGAAAGCCAGTTACGGTGCGGCAGCGGTTCCGGTGACGGTCGGCCAGGATGGCGTGCCGCCGCTGGAAGTGAAGTTGTCGCCGTCGCAGGGAGTGGCGATCCGCGTGATCGATGCGCGCGATGGGCAGCCGCTCAACGGTTGGTATCACGCCGAGTCGGCCGCTGGCGAGAGTTACGACGGCGCGATCGCCGGGACTGCTGAGCCGGCGCCGATCGCGCTTGCCGCCGGCTCGTATCGCATCACCATCGGCGCCGCCGCGTACGCGCCGCGTACGATGATTATCGTCGCGCCGGGAGAGCAGACAGTGGCGCTGACTCCCGGCGGGACGATCGTCGTGTCGTCGAGCAGCGAGTCGGTTGCGGCACTTCGCATCATCGACGCCGCCGGTCAGCCCGTTCATTTCGGGCCGGGTCCGGCGGCGGGGATGGTTCGTCTCGACCCCGCGCCCGGTCAGACGCGCATCGCCAATGTCGCCGCGGGGACGTACACCCTGCAGATCGTTGCCGACGGCAGGGTGCTGCGCAGCGCGCTGGTGACGGTGCGTGAAGCCGAGACGGTTTCTGCGAAGCTCTGATTCCTGACTACGGCTCGAGGTCGTAGCACCTCGTCAGCGAGCAACTCGCTGCATCGGTGACCTTGATGCAGACGAAGAAAGAACCGCTGGTCGTAGGAGTGCCTGAGATCAGGCCGCCGCTGGTCATGCTCAGGCCCGGTGGCAGCGTTCCCGAGGCAATCGACCATGTGTACGGTGCAGTGCCGCAACAGGCATTCATTTGGTGGCTGAAAGGCGTGCCGGCGGACATGGGGCCGAGACTCTCATCCGTGATGTCGAGCGTGCTGCACGAGGGGTACGCCAAGGGGCTGATCGCGACGAGAAGGAGAAAGAGGAATAGGGCCTTCTTCACAGGTACCTCCTTTTTGGCGACGACAAACCAGCGCCGACCGGGGCACGGAGACCGCCGCCTGTCAATAAGGCCTTCAATATAAGTCCGCCGACGTCCGGAGGGGAGTATCAGTTTTGGAAAGTGCGCATCCCGCGTTACGCATGGGAGTGGTGGCCGTCAGTTAAATGGCTGAGTCTGCATTCAAAGCGAATCAGGCAGTCCGAGGATCACCGCGTTTTGTTTCTCGTGCTACTATGTACATGTCGATGTACATGAGATGAGAGTGAAGGAACAACATTCGATCGCGGAAGCGCGCAGCAATCTGCCGCAGCTCGTTCGTAAAGCGGAATCAGGAAAGCCGGTCGAACTGACAAGGCGTGGCGAGAGTGTGGCGGTTTTGATCGGCCGAAAGCAGTACGAACGCCTGGTCTCGAAATCGCGGCGATTCTCGGAAGCATGGGACGCCTTCGCCAGCGAGGTCTCGCTTGCGGATCTGCAGATCGATCCTGATGAAGTATTCGCAGACGTTCGAGACCGCGCACCGGGGCGGGACACTGCGCTGTGACGCTGAAGTTCCTGCTCGATACGAATATCGTTTCCGAACCGCTTCGTCCGAGGCCGTCGGCTGGTGTTTTGCGGCGGCTGAGCCGTCATGAAGAAGAGCTCGCGATTCCGTCGCTCGTGTGGCACGAGTTGCGATTCGGAGTAGAGCGGCTCCCCCCTTCACGCCGTCGTTCGACTATCGAACGGTACCTTGAGGAGGTCGTTCTCGTGACGATGCCGATCCTCGACTACGACAGCGTCGCGGCAGCGTGGCACGCATCAGAACGCGCGCGTCTCGCGGCCCGCGGAGAGACGCCACCGTTCATCGACGGGCAGATCGCAGCGATCGCTCACGTCCATGACCTCGCGCTGGTCACGTTCAACGTTGCGGACTTCAAACGATTCGACGGGATTCGAGTGGTGAGCTGGGCGCTGACCTCAAGGTGAGGGTACGACGCGCTCACGCCTTCTTTTGCAGCGTGCGCTCCAGTGCCTTCGCTCTGCGAAGCCACACCCGATCGCGGCGCTTCTGGTAGGCGGGCATGGTCATTTCCCGCATGGCGATGTTCTGGGCGATCTCGAGTGCTTCGGCAGACCGTCCGTGGCTTGCGTAGAACTCCGCGGCGCTGACCAGGGGTTCGGCGCCTGTGGCGTTTTGCGCGAACTTGTCGAATACCGCCATCGCCTCATCGTTCCGGCCCAGTCGGGCCAGTGCCTGGCCCAGCAGACAGGCCGCTCGGGAGAAGTCGTATTTCGGGTCTGCGGCGGTGACGTGACGAAGATCGTTGACTGCGGCTTCGTCGTCACGCAGCTCGAACTCGGCGATGCCGCGCCGGTAGAAAGGATCGATCGAGTCGGTGCGTACGGCCAGGGCGCGGTCGAAGGCATCGCGTGCTTCGTGATAACGCTTGTCCTCGAGCAGCAGCTCGCCGAGCTCCTCGTAGTTTCCGGGCGACGGATTCTCGATCACCAGCACGCGCAGAACCTCGATCCGTTTCCGGCGCGACGGGCCTCGCAGCGTTCTCTGGACATTGCGAAAATCAGGCAGCCCTTCGATGAGGAAGTAGGCAATCGATCCGATCATGCCGCCGATGATGATGATGAAAATCCAGAACGTGTCGGGGCGTTTGCGCGCCCAGTGGATGAGCGCCGCCACCTGGAAGAGGAATCCGTAACCGAAGAAGTGCCCGATGAACGAGCCGTGCGATGCCCCTTGCTGCCCGAAGGCGGCAACCGAGGAGCAGAGGAACAGCAGAGCGACGACGGTGCGGACTTTCATCAGATCGCCCGCCGGAGCGGACGTTCCTTTCACGTGGCGATGTGTGCCGGACAGGATACGCCGGACGGCGCGGCCAGCCCAGAACGATGGGGACATCGCTGTAGAAACGTTCGCGAAAGGAACGGGTTTCAGGTGCCTTTGACGACGTTGTGCACTTCGATGAATTCAGGTTCGCCCGGGTCGACTCCAGCGGCCTGCAGGATCGGCATCAGCACCTGCCCGAAGCGGTCGAAGTTCTCGTGCGTGTCCCAGATATCGGAAACGCGCAGCGCGTCTTTGGGACCGAAGGCGACGTGAAAGATGCGCCCACGAGGGGAGCCGGCACCGGCTGCTTCAAGTTGTTTGATGACCTGGTCGTACTGCGCGGATGACATCGATTTCGGAACAAAGCGAACGACGAACGACATGGAAGCTCTCCTTTTTCCGGCGATGTTACGACGCGGGAGGGTGATCGGATTGGACAATCCTTCTGGAACCAAAGAGAGCGCGCCATCGATGGTTCGAAACCTAGCCTCGGCGGATCAAGAAGCACCGTCGATGCTTCAAGTCCTAGCGTCGTTGGTTCAAAAAG
>DATLVW010000191.1:0-3278 GCA_035577085.1 Thermoanaerobaculia bacterium | reverse complement strand
CGAGCCACAGCAGGAGCGCAGCCGGGAGTCGCTGCGCAAGCTGCTCAAGGCCGCCACCGAAGTGCTGGGGCAACACGGCGTCGAAGGAACGACGATTCCGCGCATCGCGCAGCACGCCGGCCTCACGCCGGGCGCGGTCTACCGCCGATTCCGCGACAAGGACGAGCTGATCGAGACCGCGATCCTCGGCATCCTGGAACGGCAGGACGAGAGGGTCAAGGTGGGCATGACGCCGGAGATGGCGGCCCGGATCCCCCTGGACGTCTTCGCCGAGCAAATCATCGGCGGCATGGTTGTGTCGTACCGTGCGAATGCCGCGTTGCTGCGCGCTCTGCGGCAGTTCGTCCAGCGCCAAGCCAACACGGCATTCGTGAAAAAGGCCGCCAAGCTGGAAGTCCGCACGTACGAGCGGCTCGTGGATCGCATCCTGGCCGGGCGCACGGACATCAGGCACCCCAATCCGCGGCTTGCCGTCTCGCTGGGGCTGATGATGGTCATCAGCACGCTGTACGAGCTGGTCGTGATGCCGACCACACCAATCGACTGGAAGGGCCTTCTGCCAAAGGATGACCACACGCTCAAGCGCGAGCTCACACGCGCGTTCCTGAACTACCTGGACGTCGGCGCGACGCCCAGCACCGCCCCACCCACGACATCGGCACGCCGCAAGTCACGACGCAAATCGTGACGGCGCGGAACCGTTCGGTCGCACTTCCGTCAGCCGCGCCGCGCGGCCTCGATCGTGGCGATGTCGATCTTCTTCATCGGCATCATCGCTGCGAAGGCACGCATTGCCTCATCGCCGCCGGCCGCGAGCGCGTCGGTCAGCGCGCGTGGAGTGATCTGCCAGGAGAGGCCCCAGCGGTCCTTGCACCAACCGCATTGGCTTTCCTGCCCCCCGTTGTTGACGATCGCATTCCAGTAGCGGTCTGTCTCTTCCTGATCGTCCGTCGCGATCTGGAATGAAAAGGCCTCGCTGTGTTTGAACGTCGGGCCGCCGTTGAGACCGAGGCAGGGAATGCCCACAACGGTGAACTCCACGGTCAGCACATCGCCCTTCTTCCCGCCCGGGTAGTCGCCGGGCGCCTTGTGAACGGCAGTCACTTCACTATCCGGGAAGGTGGCGGCGTAGAAGCGCGCCGCCTCGGCCGCATCTTTGTCGAACCAGAGACAAATCGTGTTCTTTGACTTCATGTTCGTCTGCTCCCTTCTTCTCGATCAGGTTACCTTCGATCGGTTGGACAAGAATGCACCACAAAGACACAGAGGACTCAGAGTAGATTCCACTCTGAGTCCTCTGCGTCTCTGTGGTGCAATGGTTCGAAAGGTCCCGTTACGCGCCCGGGTTGACGTGGTAGGCCTGGATGAACTCCGGCGTGCCTGGGTCGATGCGGAGCTCCTGGAGCAGGGGCATCAGCGTTTGGGCGAAGCGGTCGAAATTCTCTTGCGTGTCCCAGACGTCGGAAACGCGGAGAGCGTCGGTTGGCCCGAATGCGACGGCAAAGAGCCGTCCTTTGGGGGAACCTTCTCCGGCTGCTTCGAGGCGTTTGATGACCTCGTCATACTGCTGAGCGGACAACGACGGCGGGGTAAAGCGAACGACGAAGGCCATGTTTGGTTCCCTCTTCCTCTGAAGTCGCTTGAAGATACGTTGCGTCCGGTCGTTTGGATGTATCCATTTTCGGCCGTCATGAGACTTCCCTTTGCCGCGATGAGTGCTCGCGATAGAGTTCGCGGGCTATGAAGAATCCTGCCACGTACGACGACGCGAACCTCATCCTGAAGCTCTACGACCTGCGCCGCGAACCGCGGATGCGCGAAGCGCGCAAATGGTTCGGCGGCGCACCGCAGTTTCAATCGAGGGAAGAGTGGCTGAAGTGCTGCCCGCCCGGAAGCGAAGAGAACGCCTCCTACCGGATGGTCGTGACGTATTGGGAGATGGTGGCCTCGCTCGTCGCCAGCGACGTGCTGAACGCGGAGCTCTTCTATGCGTCGCAAGGCGAGATGCTCTTCGTCTGGGAGAAGATCCGCATCCTCGTGCCCGAGGTCCGTGCGGTCCAGAAGAATCCGACGCTCTACCGGAATCTCGAGCAGGTGGCGACTGCCTTCATCGAACACATGAAGGCAGGCGCTCCCGATTGGTACGACGGATTCTTCGGGCCGATGATCGCCAAGGCCGGGCGATAACCGCTACGTCCCGCTCTTCCAGCCGGCCACGCGCTTTTCGAACGCAGACGTGTCGACGCCGTCGGCTTTCCCTTTGGCGATTGCCTGATCGGCGACGGCGAGCGATTCTTCCTTCCTGCCCGCGTTGTGCAGGATGTTGGCCTTTGCCGAGAGACCTCGAAACGTCGGCTTGGTTTTGAGCGACTGATCGACGTACTTCAGCGCCTCGTCCCAATTCTTGTCGGCTACGAACGTATTCGCCGCCTGGAGTGGGAAGACCTCGTTCGCCGGATTTGCGGCGATCAGCGCGTCAGTCTTCGCACGCCACAACGCCTTCACGTCCTTCACTTCGACGGTAAACGGCACGTTCACCTTCTCCCAGCGCAGATTGGCTGTGGCCGTATTCGCCGTCACCGGGTCGAAGTTGAACGCGAGCAATTCCTGACTCTGCGCAACCGGCTGCGGCTTCGCCTTCACGCGGAGCGCGTCTTTCTTCGCGTCATACGAGAACGCGCCCCACTGTCCGTAATCGTTGTTGAAGATGATCGTCCACTCGTCTTTCCCGGGGATCGTCGAAAGACTGTACGTTCCTGCTTTCAACGGCTGCCCGTTGATCAGGACATCGTCGGTGACCTGAAAGACCGTCGCGTCATTCGCGCCGGCGCGCCACACATGGTTGTACGGAACGATCGGCTCGCCGGCCTTTCGCTCGTTCTGGTTATCGAGCGTGGCCTCGCCCTTCGCGCGCGCCTCCATCTCGGGCGGCGCATCGGCAAAGATCGTGCGGCCTTTGATCGCGGGACGATAGTAGGTAATCGTCACGTCGGTGACGCCGATCGTCTGCATGACGCTGGCTTTCTGGCTCGGATAGATGGGCCTGTATTGCGTCTGTTGCGCGGTGGCGAGCGTCGCGCCGAGGAGGATCAGGAAAGCGGCGAACGAGAAGGTCGTGAATCGTTTGCTGGAGATCATGCGGTGCTCCTTCGTTTCGAACGTGATCGCACATTATCTACGAACCGCAGCCGGTTCCAGCGGCGCTGACAAGCTGTGACGTGACCGCTACAGAAGAATCATCGAACGAGCTGAGCTGATCGACAGCGCGGCGTCATGCG
>DATLVW010000190.1:0-14044 GCA_035577085.1 Thermoanaerobaculia bacterium | reverse complement strand
TATAAAAGTACACCCGGTACGGACCGGTGCGCAAAACGGTAGGCACGATGAGTCAACGATTCCTTGCGTGGTGACGCAGAACGGCCGCGTTCATCTCGCGCACGGTCACACTCCGCTGGCGATCACGTTTCAGCATGCCTCGCAATTCACGAATATCGCCGCCCACATCCCGCAGGACAACGTCGCCGCGACCGGTGATCACGAAGTCGACCTGATCTCCAGACTTGATGCCCAGTAGATTCCGGACACTCTTCGGTATGGTTACTCGTCCTTTGGTCGTCACGGTCGCTGTTGTCATTTCACAAAATCCTTCACCACAGAGACTCAGAGGACACAGAGAAAACCTCTGTGATCTCTGTGTCTCTGTGGTTGATGATTCTCTGAGAGATTATCGCACCGTGATCGCCACCGCGTCGCGCTCACCGCGGCGATTCGTCGCGACGATCGAGTGCTTGCCGGTTCGCAACGGCCACTCGCTCGACACCGCCCTTCCGTCGACGCTCCAGGTTGCGTCGCTCGTTGCGCGCAGGTGGATCGCCTGAAACTCGCGGTGGAGGGTTGGATCGACGAGGTACGTGGTGTCGTTGGATGGGCTGGTGATGCGGAATCGTGTTTCACGTCCGGCCAGTGCACGTGGGGCGGACGCCGGCGTGCGGCGTTCTCGTGCTGAGGCCCAATCGCGGTACTCCTCGGGCCAGTCGATCCGGCCCGCGTGATGCCATGCGCAGAACTCGACGGGCGCGTCGCGCGGCAGCCATTCGCTCTCGATCGCAGGGCACGATGTCGATGGCCGCAATCCTGACAGCGCGCAGATCGGCTGCTGCTCCAGGTCATCCGGGCGGTCGACGATCTCGCGCTCGCCGTTGTCGCCGGCGCGGCGCATTGCCGCGAGCATGACCGAGTGGAAGATCGGTCCGGCGCCGGTGACACCGCTCGAGCTGCGCAGCGCCTGGCGATCGAAGTTGCCGACCCAGACGCCGACGGTGACCGCGCGCGTGTAGCCGACCGTCCAGTTGTCGTGGTACGCCTGCGACGTGCCGGTCTTCACGGCGACGGGAAACGGAAAATCGAGATTGCCGCCGCGGCCGAAGATGAACTCGCGGGCGTGCGAGTCGCTGAGGATGTCGGTGATCCAGAAGGCGGTGCGCGGGGAGACGATGCGCGGGGGTCGCGAATCGGGGGCCGGGGGCCGGAGCAACATCGTCGTCGCGATTGACGTCCCTCCTCTCGCGAACGTCGCGTACGCGCTCACGAGCTGCTCGAGCGTCACCTCGGCGTCGCCGAGCGTGAGTCCGAGACCGTAGTAATCAGCGGTGTGGGTAAGGTCGCGAAAACCAGTGCCGCGCAGCATGCGCAGCAACGCAGGAGGGCCAACTTTCTCCAGCAACGCAACGGCGGGAACGTTTTCCGATCCGGCCAGAGCGGCACGCGCACGCAGTGGACCGCGATAGCCGCCGTCATAGTTTCGCGGCGTGTAGACGACTCCTTCCTCGGCGGTCGGAAAGTGCGAAGGCACATCCGCGAGCACGGTCGCGGGTGTGATCCCCTCTTCGAACGCCAGCGCGTAGGTGAACGGCTTGAGCGTCGATCCGGGCTGACGCAACGTCGTCACGCCGTCGATCGCGCCGCCGAAATCGGTCCCGAAGTAATCGCCCGAACCTTCCCACGCCAACCACCCGCCCGTCTCGTTGTCGAGAACGACGACAGCCACGCTGTGCGCGCCGTGACGCAGCAGGTTCGCGCGCTCCGCCGCGATGATGCCGCGAACGTTCTGCTGCAGCACGGCGTCGAGCGTTGTCTTCACGAGGTGATTCGGTTGCGCGCCCGACCGGCTCCGAACCTGTTCGACAAAATGAGGAGCGAGCGTTGGTTGGATACCGCGATCGAGTGTCAACCGTTCGGCGCGCGCTTCGCGCCACGAGGCGTCGTTGATCAATCCCAGCGAGTGCATGCGCGCGAGAACGACGCGCTGCCTTGCCAACGCGCGGCGTGGCGTCGACGGACGTTGCGGCAATGACGCCAGCCACGCCGACTGCGCGGTCGTCAACTCTTCCGGCGCGCATCCGAAGTAGCGCCGGCTGGCGCGGGCGACGCCGATCGTCTGCTCGCCATACGGCGCAAGATTCACGTACAGCGCGAGGATCTGGCGCTTCGTGTAGCGATGCTCGAGGCGGAGCGCGATGACGGCTTCGCGCAACTTCGACACGATCGTTCTCGGCGGATTGCCCAACAGCATCTTCGCCACCTGCTGCGTGATCGTCGAGCCTCCTTCGACAGCGCGCAGATGGCGGATGTCGTGCGCGACCGCGCGCGCGATCGCGACCGGATCGATGCCCGGGTGATGCTCGAAACGGCGATCCTCGGCGGCGATGGTCGCGGCCGCGATCGACTCCGGTACAGCATTGATCCACTCGTTTCGCGTACCACTCGGCGACAGCGGCTCATACAAGACCACGCCGTTGCGGTCGACGATGACGGGCGAGGTGTCGGGGGTGATCGTCGGGATTGGACCTAGGCGAACCCAGAGCGCGAGAGCGAGTAAACCGCCGGCGAGGCCGCCGGCGGTCCAGCCGGCGAGCCGCCGGCGCTCCACTTTCATGAACTTCACGGCTTGACCTCGATGACCTCGCTGGCCGTTCTCCCGAAGACTTCGGGCTCGTACATCTCCTCGGCATGCGTCGGCGCGGTGATGAATGTTCCCGCAGTCGTGGCGCGAACCATGTACGTGAACTCGTGCATCCCTTCGCCGAGGCGCGTGGCGAAAAGGTTGACGCGGTCATCGTGACGCTCGACGTGATCGAAGCCGCCGTGTTTCCACCACGACATCCAGTCATCGCCCTGCGTATCGTTCTTACTCTGCTCCGCGGCCAGATCGCTCGCGGTCGTCGCGAACCACGACTCGACCGGCTCGGTACCTGCGGGAATCGGATCGATCACCGCCACAAAGCGGCGCTCCTTCGTGTTGCGGATGCGCAGCGTGACCTTGATCAAGTCACCCGCCTTGAACGTCTTCAGCGAGTACTTGCGCTCGACACTGAAGCCCTGATTGAGCGCATCGTGCATGAGACCGGCCGGCGTGTAGCGCAGGCGCATCAGGTAAAAGAGCGTGCCTGTGCCCTGACGATCGAACGTCACCGGCGTGTCTCCCGGCGGCCGCGCCATCAGTTGCTGCATTGGGACGTCGTGATTCTTCGCCTCGGCGCTCCGGCCTTTGAATGAGTCGTTGGCGATCGTGTCCGCGCCGATCTTCACGACTGCGGTGAAGTCCGGCGTCTCGCTCTCGTACTTACGGTAGTAATCGACGAGCGACTCCATCGCCCAGACGTTTTCCTGCGTGTTGCCCCAACGTCCTTGACGGCGCACTTTCATGAGCCAGCGCACCATCTGCTTCACCATCTGCTCGCTCTCGCCGTGGCGTGTGAGCGTGCCGAGGGCGATGGCGGTCGAGCGAACGCTCGAGCTCCAGTAATAAAGAAGGTAGGGATCGGACAGCTCTTCGACGTGCGCGCTGCCGCCCTCGGGCAGGATGCCGTTGGTGATGCGGCGCGTCAGATCCTCCACGCGCGCGCCCTTCTCTCCCTTCGCCAGCATGGCGTCGGCGAGATACGAGATGCCGAACAGCGGCATCCGGTCGACGTACGAGTAGAGCCGCGTGATGTGGCTGTCGTCGTTTCGTCCGCCTTCGGTCAGTACCTTCACCGCGAAGGCCTGCCACGCCGTGTACGCCGGCCACCAGCCTTCGTTCGTCGGACGCGGTTCCTTGAGCTTGGCGTCGAGGTAGTCATACCCGCGCTTCGTCACGTCTTTGTTGACGTCGTACTTCAACTTCTCGCCGCGCTGCATCACGTGCAACACGGTCGCGGTCATATACGGCGATTCGGTGTAGCACTCGCCGGCCCAGAACGCGAAGCCGCCGTCGCCGCACTGGAAATTGTTGAGCTCATTGATCGTCGCCTGCGCGATGGTGCGGCCCTTCTTCGGGTCGATGCCGGGAAGCGCGAAGGCTTCGCCGAGGTCGGAGGAGAGCATGAGAGCCATGGCGCCGGACGAGCGCTGCTCCGCGCAGCCGTACGGATAGTCGACGAGATACGAAGCGCCTTCTTCCAGGCCGACCATCGCCGTCGATGACAGCTCGACGTGCAGTCCGCCGGACGACGGCACGACATCCTTGGGTACGGCCAGCGTCTCCTTCGCGTCAGGCTTGGCCTCGCCGTACGCGGCGACGGTCTCGGACGGCGTGAGGATGCGCACCGGCAGCGAGTCTTCGAACGCGTCGGTCTCTTTGTTGAGCGAAACAGTCATCTGCAGTCTTGCGTTGCCGACCGCTTTCGCCGACGCGTTGAACCGCACCTCGGCAGAACCCTCCGCGGCGATGTCCACCGTCTGCGACGTCGGCTGCGTGAACTCGACGATCGACGGATCGAGCGACTTGATCGTTACCGTCGCCTTGCCCGGCTGTTTGAGCTGCGAATGCACGACGCCGCCGAAGAACGCTTTGTCGCCGACGGCGAGGAAGCGCGGCCACGTCGGTGTCAGCAGCACCGGCTTGTTGATGCGGATCTCGTTCTGCGCCCAACCGAAGCGCGAGCCGCGGTCGCCGGCCACGGCCATGATGCGATACGTCGTCAGCGACTCGGGCAACGTGACATCGGTCTTCGCGTGACCCTTCGCGTCCGTGACCACGGAGCCGACCCAGAACGCGAGCACGCGGAAGTCTTTCCGCATCACGCCCGGTCCGGCGTCCTTGCCGCCGCCGCCACCCTGCGTCTCGCCCTTCGGCGTCAGCACGCGGCGGCTGACGATCTTCTGGCGCGAATCGAAGTTGAGGACCTGCAGCGATTTCTCGAGATAGATCGACTGGAGCACGTCGGGTGTTTCGTACGCGGTCAGCGAGAGGACGCCGTAATCGACGGCCCACAACGTGACCTCGGATTGCGAGGGCTTACCGGCAACATCGTGCACATCGACTTCGATGCGCGCCTTCGACGCCGGCCGGTACTCGTCGCGATTTGCTTTCACCGCAACCTTCAAACGCTTGGCTGCGTCGACGACGCTCAGCGCTGTATAGCCGAGGCGGAAGGCAGGCTTGCCCGGATCGCTCTCGTCTTCAATGCCATCCTTCGTACGGCCTTTGAGCAGCGTCACCGCAACGAAGAGGTTCGGAATGTCTTTCTCGGTGATCGGTACGGAGACGGTCGTCTGCGTCGAGGTCAGCTCGAACGTCTTCCACGTGCGCACGCCTTCGCGCTCGGTCGTGAGGAGTGCCGTCGCGTGCTCCCACGGCGACTTCACCATGATCCGCGCCGTGTCGCCGGGCTTGTACGTCTTCTTCTCCGGCACGAGCTCGATGCGGTTGCTGTCCGCACGTGCCCACGCCGTGTAGCCGCCGCCGACCGCATAGAACCACGTGCGTGTCGTCGTCGAGCGGCCCTCGGCATCCTTCGCCGTTGCGATGATCAGATATTCGCCGCCTTCGCCGAGAGGGATGTGCAGCGGGGCAGGCGTCGCCTGCGTGGTCACATCCCAATGTCCGGCGGGAAGCTCTTTGCGCTCGGTCGACCAGTTGTAGAAGCCATTGCCGGCAGCCTCGCGGACCGAGTTCCACTGAATGCGATGAAGGTCGACACTGACCTTGACGCCGGCGGTTGCCGTGCCATCGAGCGCGGCAGCGACGATGGCGGTGTCGAGCCCCTTCGTGGCGTCGGAGAAGTAGTTCGGCGACTTCACGCCGATGTACCACGGCGCCGGATGAACGCGGAACGCGGTGCGGTTGGCGAGCTGCTGGCGGGAGACGTCAGTGACGTTGCCTTCGAGCACGTAGCTCCACGGCACTCCCGCGGCGATGTCGGTGTCGAGCGTCAGTTTCAATTCACCTTTGGCGTCGAGCTTCGGCTCCTGGGTGTTGATCGTCTCCCCTTCGCGGCGTTGCTCGGGATCCTCGCCGAGGAACTCCCATTGCCCTTCCTGGAACCGCTCGCGGATCGCAGACGGAACGTCGTAAACGGGGACTTTCGAATACGTCCACTTCACCGGCCGCGATGCCATCGCGCCGCCGAAGAGATACTTGCCGATGATCGTACCGTTCAGTTTCGTCCCGGCGATCGGCGGCGCTCCCTTGAGTGTCACGTCGACGCGGAACTCCGGGCGGCGGTACGCAGCAACGAGGAAACTGCCGAACGTCATCAGGCGCTGCGACTTGACTGATGCTTTGATGCCGTAGTCGCCGAGGACGCCATCGGCGGGCACGGTCCACACCCACTCCGCGCTGCTCCAGTCATTCAACTTGAGCGTGCGCTTGTCGACCTCTTTGTCGTGCGCATCGGTGACGACGATGTCGACTTCGGTACCGGCCGGCAGGAGCTGCATGCCCTTGGGGGTGTCGCTGCGAAGCACGATCTTGGCGTGCACTTCTTCGCCCGGCTTGTAGACGCCGCGGTCCGTGAACGTCGTGCCCCGCAGAAGCGGCTTCGCTTCGTCGAGGTCGAAGCCGAGTCCGAACTCCCACGGCGTGATGCCGTCGTTCCAGTCGCTCGATGCGTATGCGGTGTCGCCGTCTTTCTCAGCGGTGACGACGAAGTGGAGGCCGAATGCTTCCCACGACTCGACCGGAACTTCTTCGCCCTTCTCGTTCTTCTTGTTCCGCTCCACGCGGAGATCGGTATCGGGCGCGATGGCGATGCCGTTCGCGTCGGTGGTTCCGGTCCAGAAGACCTTGTTCTCGATCGTCCGGATCGAGACTTTCGCGCCTGCCACCGGCGCGGCGTTGTCGAGCCGCGTGACGAAGACGAGCGTGTTCTGCGGCGAGTCCTTGACGGTGATGCCGAGGTTCGTCACCTGCACGATCGTGCCAGCGGTGTCCTCGGAATACGTCTTCGACTTCGCGATCGCGTCGCCTGGCTTGATGACAGCCCAGACGATGCCGTTGCCGATCGATGAGAGCGCGGACTTGAGATTGAGGCCGTACGACTGCAGCTTGTCCGCAACGGGCGCGAGATTGCGCTGCGCTCCGCCGGTCGCCGGCGTTTTGTGGAAGCCTTCCTTCTGCAGATCGACGATCGTCGGGACGAGCTTGTCGAGCGACAACGGCGTCATCCACTGCGTGACATTCTTGAAGTTGCGCGCGTGGAAGGGCAGCATCGGTCCGCCGCTCGATTCCCACACGCCGTGTCCATCGCCGAAGCTGATGTACGCCGCTTTGTGCCAGTACTCGATGACGGCCATCCACGTGTAGCCGAGCGTCTGGCCGTTCTCCGACTTGAGCGAAGGATCGACGCGGACGGCGTACGTATGCGCGGGGATCACCGAATATCCGAGCTCGTCGAGGCTGTACTGCGTCGCGGGAGCGGCGCTCGGATCGACGGCGCGCTTCGGTTCGGAGGGCGTGACCGGCAGCTCGTGCGCCGGATCGGTGACGTCGATGACGCTGACCGCCTTCTTGAAGTTCACGTACGGCACGCCGCCGTTCACGCGGAACGAGATCGGGTTGTAGTAGTCAGGGCCGCACTCCGCCAGGCAATCAGCCTTCTCGATGAAGAACGTCGGGCCCAGCTCGATGGTGAAGGTTTGCGGATGCCCGCTGGCAACGCTGTTCGCGTTCTTCGCCAGCTTGTCGTCGACGAAGATCTGCAAGTTCGTGTCAGGCGGCACGCCGGGCTTCGTCTCGACGATGACCATCTCCGGCACCGGCTTGAAGTGTTTCTTGTCCCACTCCGTCGCCAGGAAGGAGAGCACCGGCTGTCCGTCGCTTGCTGCGGCCTGCTGCGCCTTCGCTATCTTCGCGTCGAACGCGGCGGGCTGCGCCGGCTCCAGCTTCGCCAGGCGATCGCGCGCCGGAAGCGTGGGCTCTTTGAATTCGTGCGCGACCGTACGCAACACCAGGTGCGAGCCGAGCGTTGCACCATCGACCGGCTGATTGAACCAGAGTGCGATGACGATCGCGCCGTCGTACTTGCCGCCTTTGCGGTACCAGTCGGTGCGAAGAAGCTGGATCGTCGGCGTGGTGAAGGAGAAGTGATACGCCTTGCCGAGCGTCTTTCCGCTGACCGCTTTCGCAGCAGCGTCGACCGTGACGTCGTACTTCGTTGCGAACGGCAGCGGCGTCTTTGGATCGGGCGTGAAGATCAGCGTCGTCGTTCCTGACCACCGGAACGAGCCGTTGATCGCCGGCTCGACGTGAAACCACGGCACTTCGAGAGCCTTCGGAATCTTGCCGACGACAACCATCGGCTCGCTGAAGACGACGCGAATCTCGTTCGCCTCGGCCAGATTGGCAACTTCGCCAATCGGTCCGGCCTTGATGATGGTTAGGTTCTTGTCGGCAGCAAAAGCGGAAACAGCAGTAAGAAAAAGGACGATCGTCAGAACAGCTCGCTTCATGCGGCGGAGGGTAGCACGGGAGCCGTTGCCGTTTTGTGACGTGGAACGCACCCCTCCCCTCGGGACCCGCGGTTCCTGTTCGGTGCTGGTCGTGTCGCTGCTCTCCATCGCCATCTCCTTCGATCCGTCGGGACGAATATGGCGCCGCGATATGACGTACGAGTGGTCAGATGAGGAGAACCAACGCAAGGAATGTGGCGGGATTGTGGCGAGGGCGGCTTAGTTCCTACTTCCGCTCCGCCATCCAATTGGAGACGAACGTGAGCGGCGAGGAGAAATTGTCGTCGAGTGGGCGATCGACGATAAATCGCTGCCCATCGCGGGCGATATCGTAGGAGTTGCCAGGCAGCCGGAAGAGCGGCTTCGGAGTGGCCGTGTTGCTGGTCATGTCCACGCCCACAACTTCGCCGTGAGAAATGTAAAAGAGCTCCCGCCCATCGTTTCGCCACCGGGGCTGATCGCCTCCGGACGATGACACTTGCCTTCGTCCGGCGTGCGATGGAAAGCGTTCGACGTACACCTCATCCCTTCCGGACTCGTCGCTCGCGTAGGCAATGTAGGTGCCGTCCGGCGACACATCAGCCGACAATTCAACGAACGGCGTTGCCAGGTACGGCTTCCCTTCGCTGCCGTCCACGGGAAACAGCCAGAGGTCGATGCCGGCTTTGTCCGCGCGCTCCGCGACGACCATCTTGCCGTCCCGAGTCCAGGAAACCGGTCGGATCTGATCGGTCGGAAAATTTGTCAGTCGCCTGACGTTCGTAGGATTTGCGGCATCGGCGAGGAACAAGTTCCCAAGCCCCGCGCGCATCGAAGCGAACGCGATTGTCGATCCGTCGGGCGACCACACCGGGCTGTAGTCGCCAGCAGGATCGAACGTGAAGCGCGTGGTCACGTTCCTCGCGAAATCGAGAATCCAGATGTCGTCGGAGCGGCCGTCAGCGTCGTTCCGGTCCGTAGCGATCCGCTGCTGATCGGGAGAGAGGCGCGCCTCCCATCCCAGCCGCCTGGCGTCGCCGACAGTAGCCAATTCGTGCCCGGACCGGTCGACCCAGATGAGCTGCGAGTCAGGGCTGCCCGACCGGTAAACGAGCCGTCCGTTCTGGGACGCGCTGAACTCGAAGTGGTGGTTGTCATCGTTCGTGACCACCTGCTCGGCGAGCACGCGGGGTTCGCCGGCCAGTGAGAGCGTCTTCGGATCGAACGGCTGTGCCATCAGTGACCCTGCCCTCACGAAGAGAAGGTATCCCGGCTCGACATAGTTGACGTTCGTGACGGCTTGCACGAGATCGCGGCTGCTCCCGTCATGCAACGTTCCGACTTTGAGATGATGATTCTCGGTCCGCGGAGCATCACCGAGGAAGACGAAATGATCGCCGTCGGGGAGAAACACCGGCCAGCGATGCGCCTCTTCACCAGGGCTGAGCCGCGTCACCGGCCGCGGTGTCCCACCGTTCGCATTGACGCGAAAGAGCGGCCCGTGCAGGCCGCAGAAGAGGATGACGCCGTCCCGGCTCCACGCTGCCCCGAATGCCAACGGTGCGTCGCAGATCGTTTGCGGCGGTCCCCCGGCGATGGCGATGCGCTTCAGCTTTCCCTGCGCGAAAAACCCTACCGACCTTCCGTCGGGCGAAAAGAACGGCTCGGTGGCGCCCTCTGTACCAGGCAGCAGACGCGGCTCGGCCCGATCGAGTGGTCGTACCCAGAGAGACATTGTCGTAACGCCTGATGACGAGGAATCGACGGCACGCGCAATGAAGACGATGGACGACCCATCGGGAGACAAGGCGGCCTGACCGAAGGCGTCGATGCCAGCGTGCTTCGGCAAGGTGATCGACATCATCAACGGCGTCTCGGCGGCTGCCGGGCGCCGAAGCAGGAACACCGAGGCAGCGGCCGCAGCGATCACGGCCAGTGCGATGAGCGCGATGACCATCCCGCGGTAACGCCCTCTCCTTCGCGCGACGTCGCTGACGCTCTGCGACTGTGAGCTCGAAGTCCCGATCCACTCCATTTCCGAGGCCACGTCCGAGGCACTTTGCCAGCGATGATCCGGATCTTTGGCCAGGCATTTGGCGACGACGTGCTCGAACGCGGGTGGGGTCAGCGGCTGAATCTCGCGGATCGGCTTCGGCTCGCCGCCGACGATCGACGCGATCAGGCTCGTCTTTGTCTTCCCCTCGAATGCGCGGCGGCCGGTGGCCATCTCGTAGAGCAGCGCGCCGAGGGCGAAGATGTCCGTGCGCGCGTCGACTTCCGTTCCTTCGAGCTGCTCGGGCGCCATGTACTGAAACGTTCCGAGAATCGTCCCTTCCTGCGTGAGCGACTTCTGCTGCGTCGCACCATCGGCCGTGATCTCGAGCGCCCCGCCTTTGGCCAGCCCGAAGTCGAGCAGCTTGGCGCCCGATTTGGTGATCATGACGTTGCCCGGCTTGAGATCGCGGTGCACCACCCCGGCACGATGTGCTCTGTCCAGCGCCTCGGCGATCTCGCCGCCGTACCGCAGCACGTCGCGCATCGGCAACGGTCCGCGAGCGATGCGGTCCGCGAGCGTCTCGCCATCGAGAAGCTCCATGACCAGGTACTCCACACCCTGGTCGTTCCCGACGTCGTAGAGCGTGCAGATGTGCGGATGCGTGAGCTGCGAGATCGTCTTCGCTTCGCGCTCAAAGCGGAGTTTGAGCTGCGCGTTGCCGGCAAACGCCGACGGGAGAACTTTGATCGCCACACTGCGGTCCAGCCGCGTGTCGCGCGCTTTGTACACTTCACCCATCCCGCCCGCGCCAATGAGCGCGACCATCTCGTACGGACCGAGGCGGCTGCCAGTGGTGATGGCCATGGAAGTGGGGATGATCGCACAGGCGGTTGCCCGGGTCTCGGGGATCTCGCCACGACCACGGCTCGAAGGCGCCCTTTGGCGGGCTTCGCCGGCGATGGCGACGCTAACCCCTACTCCCAAGCCGGTCGATATGAGGGCAACGCCAGCAACAAAGGAGCGAGGAATCGACGATGCGGGGGCGAAGGATCTTCTGCGCGCTGCGATTGATCTTCTACGTGCTGCGAAGAGTCTTCTACTGGCTGCGAAGGATCTTCTAGCCGCTGCGAACGACCTTCTAGTCGTTGCGAACGACTTTCTAGTCGTTGCGAACAACCTTCTAGCCGTTGCGAACAACCTTCTAGCCGTTGCGAATGAGCTTCTAGCCGTTGCGAACGAGCTTCTAGCCGTTGCGAACGACTTTCTAGCCGTTGCGAACGAACTTCTAGGCGCTGCGAACGATCTTCTAGGCGCATCGAAGGATCATTGATGCACATCGTCAATCGTAGGCTGCGTATCGTCAGATCGACTGGGCGCATCGTCGAGTCCACGATCGGCATGGTCACATCAATCATGTGAATTGCCATTTGATCGCTCCACATTGTCGGATCGACGATGCACAGCGTCGATGGATCGCTCTGCATCGTCAGATTGTTGATGTGGATCGTCGATTCACTGCTCCGCATCGTCGAATCGACAATGCAGCTAGAACACTCGACGATCCGATTCCCAAAGACTGGACGAATCGGTCCCAAGAGCACCCTAAATCACCAGAAGCGGCGACTACCCCGCGCGCTCACGACCCTCTCTTACGCCGATGTAACTTTCTGCCACGCAGTTTCGTCTCAATCAATAGGTCGATGGATGACCTCGCTCGCCAGCGTGTCGCTGACGAGATGTCGAGATGGCTTGAAGTACCTCAACCCATTCACCCACGCGGGTCACGGCAAGCCGGACCAGCGTGATTCTTCGAGGATCTTATGAGCAACCAGAGAGAGATCGCCGCCACCACAACCGAAGCTGCCGATGCACCACCTGCCGATGGATCCATGCCGGATATCGCTGCCGTGATGGCCCTGATCGGCCAGATCGAAGCGCAGATCCCCGGGTTCACTCCCCACGACAGCAACCACGCCAAACGCGTCGCCAATATGACCCGCTTTGCAAAAGACCTGATCCCGCAGATGATCGCCACGGTCTCTTCTCTTCCCTCGGTCGTTGGAATGAGCACGTTCGACGTCGCCGCGGGGAAGACCTCACTGGCGTTCGACACCGCCATGCAGCCGGTCATCCAGGCCCTGTCGGCGTTGCTCGACGGCGCTCAATTCACTACCAAGAGCCGTCTTGCCAGATCCACGGGACAGGCATTGGCTACCTTCGCCTGGATGAAGAAAACCGCCAAAGGTCCCGATGGCGTCGCGCTCCGTCCGCATGTCGATGACATGGCCCTTACGATGAAGAAGGCCTTGAACCGCCGCAGCAAACCGGCATCGAAGCCTCCAGTACAGGAAGCTGCGCAAGACTCTTCCGCGCCGAATCCCGACCAAGGCAATGCAACGGTCAGCGACGACGACCTGCCGGACGATTCCCCCGCGGCGCTCGAAAAGACGGTGAAGGAGTAACACTTAGCGTTGAGGTCATCCTGAGTGATCGTCCAACCGAGCTTAGTGTCATCCTGAGACTGCCGGAGCCGCCCACGCGAATCGCGAGGTTTGCGCAGTATGTGCTCGGCGGCGGAGGACGTCGAAGGATCTCAAACTTCGCAGATCGCGTTCGTCCAGCGCGAGCGATCGTGATCAATGACGCCCGAACTAGACCGTCGCATTTTGAGATCCTTCGACCGTCCTTCGCCGCCGATGTCTGCCGGTTGCAAGTGTCGCGAATCTTGCGGCGGCTGCGGCGGCTCAGGATGACACTAACGCGTGACCGCATCATTCGTTGCGCAGCGAGGAAACTCGCTCAATCAACCTGAAAAACTTGTCGCTCCGGAACCCTATGTAACCTTGCTCGACCGAGCTCGTCTAAGGAAACAGGTCTCATCGATGAACCTCGCCGTCAGCGCGTCGCTGCCGGCGTACAGAGCTGGCTCGAATTGACTAAACCGCTAACCCACGCGGTATACAGAGAGAGTCTGTCCCGCGTGGTTTCGAGGAACGATCATGCGAAAAACGAAAAAGAGTGTTGCCAACCCGTCCAACCCAGTCACCGCCGCACCATCGGCCGATGATGTCGCCGCCCAGCTCATGGGCCTGATCGATCAGATGGAAGCTCTCGTCCCCGGCTTCACGCCGCACGATACGAATGACGCCAGGCGCGTAGCCAACGTGGCGCGCTTTGCCAAGGATCTCATCCCACAGGCCATCACCACCGTGACCGCGCTACCTCAAATCGCTGGCATAAACATCTTCGACGTCGAGGAGGGGAAAGCGGCTCTGGCATTCGATGCCTCTATGCAACCCTTCGTGCAGCGTCTGGCATCCCTGCTCGATGGCGTTTCATTCACGATCGGCAAACGCCTCGCGACATCCACCGGACAGGGATTGGCGATGTTTGCCTGGTTGAAAAAACACGCGAAAACCCCCGAGGGGGTGGCAGTGCGTCCGTATGCGGATGAAATGTCGCGAACGGTCAAGAAGACCTTGAACCGCCGTAAACCAGTCCATCCCCCGACGCCGCCACCGGCAGGCGCGCAAACCCTTCTCGCCCCGAATCTCGCCCAAGCCGCCGCAACAGCCACCGACGACGACCTCCCGGAAGATTTCCGCAAGGAGCTCGAAGAGGCCGTGAAGGATTAGACCCGACGCCGCCCCTCGCGCACCTCGCGCAAGGGGCGGTGTTTTGGTGATCGGTCAC
>DATLVW010000189.1:0-2261 GCA_035577085.1 Thermoanaerobaculia bacterium | reverse complement strand
GTGCGTCATTCCTCTGAGCGCCTCCGTTCCCGATGTCTGCACCGACGGGACGATCGGCAATGGCACCCCCGAATCGTTCAACGCCATCTCGAAGGCCGAAGCGAATGCGATCGTGCAGGCGGCGGCGACCGCGCTCGCGGGCGATACCGCCACGATTGCCATCGTCGACCGCACCGGCCGTCCGGTTGCGGTGTTCCGCCAGGCCAACGCCAACCCAGCTAACGACGACATCGCCCTCGGCGTCGCTCGCACCGCCGCATTCTTCAGCAACAGTCAGGCGCCGCTCTCGTCGCGCACCGTGCGCACGATCTCTCAGGTTCACTTCCCGCCGGGCGTCGTCAACGCTCCGGTCGGCGCCTTGTATGGGATCGAGCAATCCAACCGAGGATGCGATGTGAATCTGTGGTGGAACGCGAACCAGTGCGTGCCGCGCGCGAAGTCGATCGGACAGTTCTCCTCTTTCACCGGTGCACCGAAGCCCTGCCCGGCCGCTGATCGCTCCGGCTGCGGCCCCGGTCTGGTCACTGGAAAGACTCTGCCCGATGATGGGCCGTATCCGCAGGAAGTCGGCAACCGGCCGGTCAACGCCGGCGGCATTCCGCTCTACCGCATCCTCGATGTCAGCGCGGTCAAGCAAGGCATCGCCCGAACCGGCAAACTGCTCGGCGCCATCGGCGTCACCGGCATTCCCGGTGATCCGCAGCTTGGCGAGTTTGCCGCGGTCACCGGCGCATTCGGGCCTCTCAACGCCGGCATCGCGCCGATCATCCCGCTCCCGAACTATCCGCTTCCTGATCCGCAGAACGTCTTCATCGACGGCATCCGTCTACCTTTCATCGGGCCGGATCAGAAACTGCGCTTCAACACCGATGGCCTGCCGGTCGGACTTGAACTGCTCAAGGGCGCATCGGCGGGGACTGCCGCAGGCTTCACCGGCGGCACCTTCGTCTATGGACCGTTCAACGGCGGCTGTCCTCCAGTCGGCTATCTCGTTGGCCCGAACGCCAGCGCGCTTCCGGGCGGTCTCACTGCGACTCAGGTCGACGCCATCATCCAGCGCTCAGTTGCTGCGTCGAAACGGACGCGCGCTCAGGTGCGGCTCCCGCTCAGCAGCTACACCCGCATGATCATCACCGTGGCCGATATCGACGGAACGATCCTGGCGCACTACCGGATGCCGGATGCGCTGTTTGATGCGGTCGACGTCGTCCTGGCGAAAGCGCGCAACGTCGCATACTTCAACGGCAGCGATCCGCATGCCCGCAATGATCTTCCCGGAGTTCCCGCGGGTTACTGGGTAACTGGCCGAACGATCGGATTCGGTGCGCAG
The DNA here is from genome assembly GCA_035577085.1 of Thermoanaerobaculia bacterium. Taxonomy (GTDB): domain Bacteria; phylum Acidobacteriota; class Thermoanaerobaculia; order Gp7-AA8; family Gp7-AA8; genus JADGNZ01. The sequence goes on along the minus strand of DATLVW010000189.1, from coordinate 931 downwards.
CCGCTCTACCCGCCGGGCATCGACTCGAACGTGTTTGAGGTGGGTCCGGGGCCGTGGTACTCAACGTTGTTTCTGCCGAACATCGCAAACACGTGTAGCCAGGGATCGCAGGCGCCCAACCCGAATCAGAACGGCGTGACGTTCTTCGGCGGCTCGACGCCGCTCGTGCAAAACGGCAAGCTCGTCGGAGGACTCGGCGTCAGCGGCGACGGCATCGAGCAGGACGACTACGTCACCTACCTCGGCGCCGGCGACCTCCTTCCACCAACCGACAAGTGGGCCGATCAACTCAAGGTCAACGGCGCACGCCTCCCCATGTTCAAGTTTCCCCGAAGCCCCGAGGGCGTCACCGAGTGCGGAGGCAAACCGTGCTCGTAAACGCCTCGCGAAGCAAACGTAGGTCGGACTCTCCAGTCCGACTCCGTGGCGCGATTGGTCGGACTAGAGAGTCCGACCTACGTTTCGCTTCGTTTTTCTTCGTTGCTTTGGCGCTACTCGCCACAACCGCTTTCGCGCAACCCGCAAACACCATCACCATCAACGACGACCAACCCGTCTACGCCGAGGGTGTGCCGTTCATGCTGAGCGGAACGTCGGCGCCGGGCGCCGTCATCGCCGTCGCAATCGAGAAATCCGGCAACGGGCAAACCACCGCCGACACGACGGGACATTGGACGTTGATGTGGACGCCTCCGGTGAAGACCGGCACGTGGACGATCACGGCCAGCTCCGGCGGCGTCACCGCGACGCAACTCCTCCGCGTGCAGCTTCCGGGCAACGTGCAGCGGCAGCCGATCGTCGAGCCGGTGCTGCGCTACGGCACGCCGGAGATTCCCCATCCCGAGGCGTATCAGGAGATGACGGATCGCTGGAGGATCGCGCCGCCGCCGTACGAGCTCACCGAAAAGCCAAAGGCCCGCGCCATTGGCAA
>DATLVW010000188.1:0-12294 GCA_035577085.1 Thermoanaerobaculia bacterium | reverse complement strand
ATGCCTTCGGTGAGCGCTTTGATCACGTTCGGGCCGATGGCGTGGTCGAGCATGGCGGCGGTGCAGACCTGGGTGGTGCCGCAGCCGAGGAGGAAGTAGTTGAGGGCGTGGTCGAAGTTGGCGATGCCGCCGATGCCGGAGAACTCTTTGTCGGGGAACTCTCTCGTCAGTTGCGACATCTTGGCGAGGGACAGCGGGAGGATTGCGGGCCCGCCGAGGCCGCCGGAGGAGACATAGCCGTCGACGTTCATCTCGAACTCGAGCGTGGCGGGATCGATCACCGGGAGCGACGGGAACGTGTTCGATGAGACGACGGCGTCGGCGCCGCCGCGGAAGCAGGCTTCGGCTTCTTCGACGATGTTCGCGGTGGCCGGCGTCAGCTTCACCCACACCGGGATCTTCGAGACCTGTTTCACGGCCTGCGTGACGACCGAGCAGAGAACCTTGTCCTTACCGACGTTCGAGCCCATGTCGACGCGGTCCATGTGCGGGCAGGAGAAATTCAGCTCCAGCGCGTCGGCGCCTTCGTCCTGCAGCGCCCTGGCCAGCGTCTGCCAATTGCCCAGCTCTTTGTCGTTGCCGGAGCCGGCCATGATCGAGCCGACGATGATGTGTTTTGGATACGCCTTCTTGATGGCGGCAAGCTTGCCCAGCCACCATTCCAGCGGCTTGTCGGAGATCAGCTCCCAGTTCCACGACGCCATCACGGTCGTGCCGGGCCGTTTCGTCATCGAGATACGCGTCCCCTGATCCTCGGACCGGAGGAACTTCGTCTTCGGTCCTTTGACGTTGACGACGGGATGGAGGCCGATCGTCTTGGTGACGACGCCGCCCCAGCCGGCCTCGAAGGCACGGATGATGTTCGCGTCGGACTCCGTCGGTGGCGCGGATGCCAGCAAAAAGGGATTCTCGAATCGGATTCCGGTGAACGTCGTCGACAGATCGGCCATGGGTGCCCTCCTGGTTGGGAAAACGCGGATTGTACCTGAGCTGCCGGAGGTGCCCGAACTCCTCCGGGAGGTTGGACAAGAATGAACCACAGAGACACCGAGGACACAGAGCTGAAGCTCTACGCTCTGCGGCCTCTGCGTCTCTGCGGTGACAAGGGGTTGCCAGAGCGGAACTAAGAAGAAGCACCGACGATGGATCAAAAGGCACCGTCGATGGTTCGAAACACAGCCTCGGGAGTGAGTTGCGCAGCATCGTGGGGAAGTTGCGCAGCATCGTGGGGAAGTTGCGCAGCATCGGGAGTGAGTTGCGCAGCATCGGGGGGAAGTTGCGCAGCATCGGGGGGGTAGTTGAGCAGCATCGGGGGGTAGTCGTGCAGCATCGTGGGGAAGTTGTGCAGCATCGGGGGTGAGTTGTGCAGAATCGGGGGTGAGAAGCACGGCAGCGGGGGTGCAGAACACATCATCGTGAGTGCAACCCCCAGCATCGTGGGTGCGGAACAAGTCATCGTGAGTGCAAACCCCAGCATCGCGGGTGCAGAACATGTCGTCGTGAGTGCAACCCCCAGCATCGTGGGTGCGGAACAAGTCATCGTGCGTGCAACCCCCAGCATCGTGGGTGCGACCCGCAGAATCGGGGGTGCGAACCCCACCCTCCCTGGTTCGAAAGACACCATCTCCGAACCTGGAGCATCCGGGCTAGACTTCCCGGCCATGAAGATCGCCGCAGCCGTCATCCTCCTCGCAGCCACCAGTTTGTTCGCGCAACAGAATCCTGATCCGGTGAAGAATGCGCGTCCGGCGGAGACGCCGAAGCCTTCGGCCGCCAAGCCGTCCGATGCGGCGCCGCCGCCGAAGGAATCGCCGGTGCCTGCCGCGCCGGCGCCGAAGGAACATCCGCTTTCGGCGTTGCCGTACACGCCGAGCCTCGACATTCCGTCGATGGACCGGACAGCGAATCCGTGCGCCGATTTCTATCAATACACCTGCGGCGGATGGATGAAGAACAATCCCATCCCGGGCGATCAGGCGTCGTGGAGCGTCTACGGCAAGGTCACCGAGGAGAACGAGGAGTACCTCTGGGGGATCCTGCTCGATGCCGCCAAGCCGCGCGCGGACCGGACGGCGGTGCAGCAGAAGATCGGCGATTTCTTCGATGCCTGCACGGATGAGGCGCACGTCGAGGAGCTCGGCGCGAAGCCGTTGCAGCCGCTGCTCGACGAGATCGCGGGACTGAAGGCGAAGTACGAGCTGGGAGGCTTTCTTGCGCGTCAGCATATGCGCTCGAACGGCAACGGCTGGATCTTCGGCTTCGGATCGACGCAGGACTACGGCGATGCGTCGAGTGTGATTGCCGAGGCCAGCGCTGGAGGGTTGGGACTGCCGGATCGCGACTACTACACCAAGACCGACGCCAAATCGAAGGAGATCCGCGAGAAGTATGTTGCACACGTCGCTGCGATGCTCGAGCTGATCGGGGAGTCGAAAGCCGAGGCGAAGAAGGATGCGGCGACGGTGATGCACATCGAGACGGTGTTGGCGACGGCCTCGTTGACGCGTGTCGAGAAGCGCAATCCGTACAACCTGGCCCACAAGATGACGGTAGCGGACTTCAGCAAGATCGCGCCGGCGTTCGAATGGAAGTCCTATCTCGTCGAAAGCGGCGTGATCAGCAACGTGCAAACGCTGAACGTCACCGAGCCGAAGTTTTTCGCGGCCGTCGAGAAGGAGATCAAGTCCGTTCCCCTGGCGGATTGGAAGGCGTATCTGCGCTGGCACGCCGTTCATGCCCGCGCGCCGTATCTCTCGAAGAAGTTCCTGGAAGAGGATTTCAACTTCTACCGGAAGACGCTGCGCGGCGTGAAGTCGATGCCGCCGCGCTGGAAGCGTTGCGTCCAGCTCGTCGACCGCGACCTCGGCGAAGCGCTCGGCCAGGAGTTCGTGGCCCGGACGTTCACGCCGGAGACGAAGGCCAAGACCGTCGATATGACGAAGCGCATCGAGACAGCGATGGAAGACGAGATCAAGAACCTCGACTGGATGACGCCGGCGACGAAGGAGCGGGCGCTGGAGAAGTTGCACGCGGTTGCGAACAAGGTCGGCTATCCCGACCGCTGGCGCGACTACAGCACGCTGAAAGTCGTTCGCGGCGATTTCTACGGCAACACGACGCGGGCCACGTTGTTCGAGTCGCAGCGCGATCTGGCCAAGATCGGCAAGCCGGTCGACCGCAACGAGTGGGGCATGACGCCGCCGACCGTGAACGCGTACTACAACCCGCAGATGAACGACATCAACTTCCCCGCCGGCGTGCTGCAGCCGCCGCTGTACGACGCGAAGCTCGACGACGCGCCGAACTACGGCAACACCGGCTCGACGATCGGCCACGAGCTGACGCACGCGTTCGACGACGAAGGCCGCCAGTTCGACGCGAAGGGAAACCTGAAGGATTGGTGGACGCCCGATGACGCGAAGAAGTTCGAAGACCGCGTGAATTGCGTTCGCGACCAGTACGCCGGCTACACGATCGTCGACGACATCAAGATCAACTCCAAGCTCACCTCCGGCGAGGACGTTGCCGACCTCGGCGGAACGCTGCTGGCCTACATCGCGTGGAAGGCAGCGGATCCGAATGACACGCAGCCGATCGACGGCTTCACGCCCGATCAGCGCTTCTTCATCGGCTTCGCGCAATGGGCGTGCGAGAACCAGCGTCCGGAGAATCTGCGCGCGAACGCGATCACGAATCCGCATTCACCCGGCAAGTATCGGATCAACGGCATCGTCTCGGATCTGCCGCAGTTTCAGAAAGCGTTCAACTGTCCCGCCGATGCGCCGATGGTGAACAAGAAAGCGTGTCAGGTGTGGTGAGTTTTGCGGGGGTCGTCCTGTTGCGGGGGTCGTAGTGTTGTCGGGGGTCGGGAGTCGGAGCCGATCCCCGCGTGTCACCTCTTCGTTTGTCGAGAGACTTCGATTAATTCGTGAGCCCCGCTCCGACCCCCGACCCCCGACCCCCTACTCCCGCGCTCTACGCATCCAGATACCTCCCCACACTCGCCGACACCTTCTCGATGTCGAGCGGCTTTCGGAAGATGCCCTGGACGGCTTGGGGGCAGCGCTGGTGGATGACGTCGTCGGGGAGTGCGGCGGTGGCAAATGAGGTGATGACGAAAACCGCGGGCAGGTGATCGAGTGCTTTGACCGAGGGGTCGGAGATGAGCGCTTCGAGGGAGTCGAGCAGATCGACGCCGCTCATCTTCGGCATCATCAAGTCGAGAATCATCACCGAGTAGCGGTTGGTGACGATCTGGTGCAACGCCTCGATGCCGTCGCGCGCGCCGTCGACGTCGATGGCGTGGTTCAGGTGCAAATAATCGATGAGCAGCCTTCGAACGGCTTCGTCATCCTCGACGACTAGAACGTTCCCGTTCGCCATTGGCACCATCCCGGGAGGGACGTAGCATAAAGTCGGCCATGAATGGGTCAGGTCTAAAGTCTAAAGTGCCGAGGACGATTGTCGCTCAGGCGGTCAGCCAAATCGGCACTTTAGACTTTAGACCTGACCCAGCGGCTCGCACATTGCTAGGAAGCGGTTCCAAAGGAAGGTTGATGGACGGTAAAGAAACGGAGGGCGATGCTCCTGCCGAGCGAACTGATCCGATCACGGATGTGACGCCCGAAGCGGATGCGCCATCGAAAAAGAAGGCGTCGCCGCGCAAGCGAGCTACAAAAACCAAAGCTGATGCGCCGAAGAAGGCGAAGGCCGCTCCCCGCAAACGCGCGCCGAAGGTCAATCGGGTGACCGAAGTCGCGCAGGCGGTCGGCGCGGACGTCGTGCCGCACGTGACGATCGAGGTGGACTCTCCTCGGAAGGAACACGTCGAAGTGACGGCAACAGACAGCGCAAAGCCGGGTGACAGCCTTTTGAGTGATTGGGACTATCACCTCTTCAATGAGGGCAGCCATCAGCGGCTGTGGGAAAAACTCGGCGCGCATCCGCACACGCGCGACGGCGTGCCGGGAACGATGTTCGCCGTCTGGGCGCCGAATGCGGACGCGGTCAGCGTGATCGGCGACTGGAACGGGTGGGGTCCTGATGCCAATCCGCTGGAAAACCGCGGTCCTTCCGGCATCTGGGAAGGCTTCGTGCCCGGCGTCGGAAAGGGTGTGCATTATAAGTTTCACATCCGCTCGCGCTTCAACAACTACCGCGTCGACAAGGCCGATCCGTTTGGCGTGATGCACGAGATGCCGCCGCGAACGGCCTCGGTCGTCTGGGACCTCGACTACGAATGGAACGACGGCGCCTGGATGGAGCAGCGTGCTGCGCGCAACGCGTTTTCCGCACCAATGTCGATCTACGAAATGCACATCGGTTCGTGGCGGCGCACGCCGGGCGACGACGGCGTCGAGCGTCCGCTCACGTATCGCGAGCTGGCCCGACCGCTCGCCGATTACCTGCGCACGATGAACTTCACGCACGTCGAGCTGCTGCCGGTGATGGAGCATCCCTTCTACGGTTCCTGGGGCTACCAGTGCACAGGCTACTTCGCGCCGACGAGCCGCTACGGAACGCCTCAGGATCTGATGTACCTCATCGACGTCCTGCACCAGCACGACATCGGCGTCATTCTCGATTGGGTGCCGTCGCACTTTCCGACCGATGAACATGGCCTTTCGTACTTCGACGGCACGCATCTTTACGAGCATGCCGATCCGCGCAAAGGTTTCCAGCCCGACTGGGGCTCGCTCGTCTTCAACCTCGGGCGCAGAGAAGTGCAGTCCTTCCTTCTGTCGAGTGCGATCTACTGGCTCGGCGTTTACCACGCCGACGGATTGCGCGTCGATGCCGTCGCCTCGATGCTCTATCTCGACTACTCGCGAAAGCACGGCGAATGGATCCCGAATGAGCACGGCGGACGCGAGAACCTCGAGGCGATCGCGTTTCTCCGCCGCCTCAACGAGGATGTCTACGAGGCCTATCCGGATGTTCAAGTGATTGCCGAGGAGTCGACGTCGTGGCCGATGGTGTCGCGGCCGACGTACATCGGCGGACTCGGATTCGGCATGAAGTGGGACATGGGATGGATGCACGACACGCTGCGCTACTTCGCGCTCGATTCGGTGCACCGCAAGTTCCACCACAACGATCTCACCTTCCGGATGATGTACGCGTTCGCCGAGAACTTCCTGCTGCCGCTGTCGCACGACGAGGTGGTTCACGGCAAGGGCTCGCTGATCCGCAAGATGCCGGGCGACGAATGGCGCCGCTTCGCCAACCTGCGGCTGCTCTTCGCGCATATGTACTCGCAGCCGGCCAAGAAGCTGATCTTCATGGGAGGGGAGTTCGGGCAGTCTCGCGAATGGAATCACGACGCCGCGCTCGATTGGAACGAGCTCGAATCGCTTCCGAATGAGACGCTGCAGCGCTGGGTCGAGGATCTCAACAAGGCCTATCGCGACATCCCTGCGATGCACGAGCTCGATCTTTCCCCGGATGGATTCGAATGGATCGACTGCTGCGACACGGAGAACAGCATCCTCGTCCTGTTGCGGAAGTCGTCGTCGCAGCCGGAACAGCCGGTGGCGATCGCACTCAACTTCACGCCGCTGCCCCGGTACAACTACATGATCGGCGTCCCGATCGGCGGTCATTGGTCCGAGGTGCTGAACAGCGACGCGAAGGTTTATGGAGGAAGCGGGCAGGGGAACATGGGCGGTATCGATGCCGCACCGATCCCGCTGCACGGCCGCCGCTGGTCGCTGAACCTGACGCTTCCGCCGCTCGGCGCGGTGTTTCTGATGCCGGACGGCGAGGGCGATCTCGAAGAAGCCGCGGCCGAATTAGCGCTTGCCTTCGCCGGCTAGAGGCTCGGATTGGCCCAACTCGCTGGACAAGTCGTGAGCTTCACCGCGAGCATGCCGCCGCTAGCCCGCTTTTCTCACACCCTTATCGCCACCTTTCCAATCGAGCGCCTTCTCCCCCACGTTTTTTGTGGGGGAGAAGGTGGCCGAAGGCCGGATGAGGGGGCATTCCAACAAGTACGACATCCGTGCATATGCCGCATTTTCAGTCAGTTCGGACGAGGCATGGTTGATTGCCCTGCGTATTTACGCCCCCCTCATCCGGCTTCGCCACCTTCTCCCCCCGCAAAAAGCGCGGGGGGAGAAGGCGCTCGAAGGGAAAGCACTCCCAAAGAAAAAGGAAGAGGTGAAGCAAGGAGGGACACACCAAGTGTGTGAGAAATGCGGGCTCGGTGCGATCGTGCGCGACGACGGCCGTTGCGAGTTTCGCGTTTGGGCGCCGCAGGTCGAGAAAGTCGAGCTGCACATCGTTGCGCCGGACGACCGCCGCATCGAGTTGGCGACGAATCTGCGCGGCTATCACGAGGTCGTCGTCGATGCCGGCCCAGGCACGCGCTACTTCTTCGTCATCAATGGCCGTGAGCGTCCCGATCCTGCGTCGCGGTCGCAGCCGGATGGGGTGCATGAAGCATCCGAGGTCGTTGCTAGCGCGTTCGACTGGCATGACGCGGGGTGGCGCGGCCTGCTACTTGAGGATTACGTCATCTACGAGTTGCACACCGGCACATTCACCGACGAAGGAACGTTCGATGCCGTCATCGATCATCTTGACGACTTGAAAAACCTCGGCATCACCGCACTGGAGCTGATGCCGATCGGTCAGTTCCCCGGCACGCGCAACTGGGGCTACGACGGTGTCTATATCGGCGCCGCGCAGAATTCCTACGGTGGCGCGGGCGGCTTGAAACGGCTGGTCGATGCCTGTCACGCCCGCGGTCTCGCCCTCCTCCTCGACGTCGTCTACAACCACCTCGGACCGGAAGGGAACTACCTCTCCGAGTACGGTCCGTACTTCACCGACCGCTACAAGACGCCGTGGGGTGATGCGCTCAACTTCGACGGACCGCACAGCGATGACGTGCGCTGGTTTTTCATCCACAACGCGCTGCAATGGATCGATGAGTTTCACATCGACGGACTGCGCGTCGACGCCGTCCACGCCATCGCCGATCGGACGGCCGAGCCGTTTCTGCAGGATCTGACGACGGCGGTGCGCGAGCGGGGAGACGCGCTCGGGCGGCGCGTTTACACCTTCGCAGAGTCCAACCTGAACGATCCGCGCGTAATCACGCCGAGGGACGACCTCGGCCTCGGATTCGATGCGCAGTGGAGCGACGATTTTCATCACTCGCTGCGCACGCTGCTCACCGGCGAGACCTCGGGCTACTACGCCGGCTACGGACGAACGAGCGATCTCGCCCGCACGCTGGCGAGCGGTTACCTCTACACCGGCCAGCACTCCGTTTACCGCGGCCGCAAGCACGGCGTGGCGCCGAAGACGCGCGACGGAAAACAGTTCGTCGTGTTTTCGCAAAACCACGATCAGATCGGCAACCGCATGACCGGCGACCGGCTCGCGGCGGAGGTTTCGCTCTCGAAAGTCCGCATTGCGGCGGCGGCGGTCATCCTCGCGCCCTTCATCCCGATGCTGTTCATGGGGGAGGAGTATGGCGAGACCGCGCCGTTTCAGTACTTCACCTCGCACGCCGACCGCGATCTGATCGAAGCGGTGCGCCGCGGCCGCCACAAAGAGTTCGCGCGCTTTCAGTGGAGCGAGGAGCCGCCCGACCCGCACGATAGCGACACGTTCCTGCGCTCGAAACTCCGCCGCGAGCCACTCGACGACATTCGCGCGCTGTACAAGGAGTTGCTCCGCCTTCGTGCCACGACGCCCGCGCTGCGCCAGCTCGATCTCGACGCGGTCGAGACCCACGCCGACGACGAGCAGCGCACGCTCCTCATCAAGCGGCGCAACACGCTGCTCGCGTTCAACTTCAGCGACGCGCCGCGTGTGATTGGGCTGCCGTTCGACGACGCGGTGTGGAGGGCGATGATCGAGACAGACGCCGGCATCAACGGAAACGTACTGACGATGGCGGCCGAATCGTTCGGGCTGTTTCAGACTGAAGAGTGACCCTCTCACGCGAAGACGCGAAGACGCGAAGGTTTCTATGCGATCCCTTTCGCGTCTTCGCGTGAGCCGCTTCTGCCATAATCACGATTCCAGTGACCTTCACACACAAATATGTCGCCTGGCTGCTCGTGCCGCCGGCGGTCGTCATGGGGCCGCTGTCGTTTCTTTTTCTGACGCAGATCGTGCGGATGTCGCTGGCGACCTCGGGATCGATCTTCGGTCTGTTCGCCCTCTTTTTCCTCGCCGGCAGCGCGACGCTCGTGCGCGGTTTGACGCCGTTGGCGAACGCGGTCGACGAAGACGTGCGCCGCGGGAAAGACGCCTCCGAGGCGGCATCGCGCTGCCTGGAGCGGACCGAGACGCTCACGCTGATCGTCTGGGGTGCGGGCAGCATCCTCTACGCCATCCTCGCGTCGTTTCTGGTGATGCCGACGATCCTCGGGCTCGGCTACTTTCTCGTCTCGGCGCTCATCGCGGCGTTCCCTTCCGCGATCTGGGCGTACGCCGTGGGCAAGCGGCTGATCGCCGAACACGCCTCGCACGGCGGTGCTTTGCGATACACCGGCCGGCGCATCCCCCTCGGGCGCAAGATCGCCATCGTCTTCATCGGATCGTTCCTGATCTCGTTCGCAGCGCTCGTGGCGATGATTTCCTCGAAGGTGTCGGCGACGCTCGAAAATCTGGCCATCTCCTCCGCCTCCGACCGCTTTCAGCGCGTTTACGACAGCGCAAACCTCGCCGCAAAGGTCGATCCTTCGATCGTCGACACGCTCCGTTTGTATGTGCCGTCTGACTACGCGATCGCGCTCATCCCGCGGCAGGGTCGGATCACGACCAGCCTGCCGGACGCACTCACGCCCGCCGAAGTCGAGGCCATTCGCCAGATCGGAAACGGCGACAGCTCGGCCTTCGTCTCGCCGCACGTCTGCCGTTTCGCCAGGCTGAAAGACGGCTCGATCATCGTACTCACGGTGCCGTGGGAGCCCTACAAGAACATTCCGCAACAGATCACTTTCTACCTGGTCGTGATCGCGCTGGTCACGCTGGCGGCGTTCATCGCCGCGGCGCTCTTCCTCTCGCGGGACGTGGCACGTCCCGTGCGCGCCATCCGCGGGCTGGCCGCCGACATGGCGCAGGGCGACTTCAACACCATGGCGCGCGTCTTCTCCGATGACGAAGTCGGCGAGCTTGCCGACAGCTTCGGCGAGACCCGCGCGAACCTGCGCCGGCTCCTCGGCCGTGTCGGCGGAAGCGGCTCGACGATTACGGCCGGCGTTCGGGTGATCACCGGCGGCACCGAGTCGCTACTCCTTCGCTCCGCCGATCAGGCCGCGCTGACCGAGAACTCGTCGCACGCCGTCGAGATCGTCCGGGGCGGCATCGGCGGCGTTCTCGGTGCCGCAGACACGGTCACCGATCTCACGCAGGATGCCTCCAGCCGCGCCCTCGAATTGCGCGCGTCGTCGGAGGAGGTCGCGCGGAGCATGGACTATCTCTTCCAGTCGGTGGAGAAGACTTCTTCGTCGACGACGCAGATGAATGCGGCGATGACGGAGATGTCGAAGCGCACCGACGTTCTGGCCGGCATCGGCGAGGAGGCCCTCTCGTTCGTCTCTGAGATGGAGTCGACCATCGTCGAGCTGCGGGCCAGCGCGCAATCGACCGCCGACATCTCGCGCCAGGTGCGCGAGGATGCGGAAGCGGGAGGCAGCGCCGTCGGCAAGACCGTCGAAGGAATCAATCTCTCGCGGGACGTCACGAACAGCACCGCCGAGACGCTCGATGAGCTGCAACGCAGCGTCGGTCAGATCAGCCAGATCCTCAACGTCATCGAAGAGATCACCAACCGGACGAATCTGCTGGCCCTCAACGCCGCGATCATCGCCGCGCAGGCGGGCGAGCACGGGCTGGGCTTCACCGTCGTCGCGGATGAGATCCGCCAGCTCGCCGAGCGCACCCGCGGATCGACGAAGGAGATCAGCGCGATCGTGAAGGCGGTGCAGGGTGGATCGAAGCAGGCCGCGGCGAAGATGAAGGAAGGGGTGAAGCGCGTCGAAGCCACCGTTCAACTGGCCGACGATGCCTCGGCGTCCCTGGTCAAGATCGTCGGCAGCGCATCGCAATCGTACGAGATGGCCACGAAGATTTCTCGCGCGCTCGACGATCAGGCCAAAGCCAGCCGCCATCTGCACGAGGTCACGTCGCGGATGTCCGATCACATCGCCGAGATCAATCGCGGCTCGCGCGAACAGGCCCGAGGCACGCAGCTGCTCGCGCAGGAAGCGGAGCGCGTCCGCGAGATCGCCGCACAGGTGAAGACGGCGACCGACGAGCAGTCGCAAGCCGGCCGCGGCATCTCGTCGGCACTGGAAAAGATCGCCGAGGATGCGCGCGCCATGCGCGATTCGCTCGATCGCCAACTGAAGGAGACCGACCGCATCGCCGACGCGTCGAGAACGATGCTCGACATCGCCCAGGCGAACGACGCCATCGCCCGCGAGTTCAACGCCACGGTGCAGAGCCTGGTCACCAGCGGCCGCGATTTCGAATCCGAGGTGGCAAGGTTCCGGTACAGCGACTAGCTGGGGTTAGGTCTAGAGTCTGGCAGTAGTCGGTGCGCGCGTCTATCGAGGTCACCGTGGCAGCACTTTGGTGTCTGAATCGTAGTCGTGTACGGTAGTGGGTCAAAGGAACGGGGAGAACGAGCAGACTCCCTTTCCATAAAGCATTCCGAACACAGGTAAACTCAACCTCATGCTGACCGATCGCTCCGGCCCGATGTCCTCTCTGCCGGTGCTCGTCAAGGCGATCGTCCTAACGTTCTTGATCGCGATGCCCGCGCTCGCCGGCCAGGATCCGCGTATCGCCGAAGGAACCGCGCTTCACGATGCTGGCAAATACGACGAGGCCATCGCCAAGTACCTGGCGATACTTGCCGATGATCCTTCGAATGGCTTGGCCTCCTACGAGCTGGCGTATTCGTATCAAGCAAAGGGTGATTACGCGAAGTGCATCGGGGTCTTGAAGCCACTGTCCGCAGCCGAGTCGGTACTGCTCCCCAAGATTCTGGCAAGCCTCGGCAATTGTCTTGACAGCTCCGGCGACGCGCCCGGCGCGGTGGCCGCGTATCGCAAATCCCTCGCTCTCGTTCCCGATGATCCATCAACGCTGTACAACCTCGGCGTCACGCTCGTTGGCCTGTCGAAGCTTGACGAAGCCCGCGATGTTCTGAAGAAGGAGCTCATCGCACGCCCCGGTCACGCCAGCGGCCACTACGCTTTAGCCCGTGTGTTCGACGCGCAGAATTTCCGCGCCGCGGCGATCCTCGAATATCTCCGCTTCCTGGCC
>DATLVW010000187.1:0-2101 GCA_035577085.1 Thermoanaerobaculia bacterium | reverse complement strand
CGCACGTGGTGGGCTACCCCGTCAGGAAGACTGACCCGCGCTTCTTCGAGCTACCACAAGTTTGCCGGACCTCAATAGAGGAAGGGCGTGTAGGAGAATCTCAGCATTGGAAGCGTGGCGGCCCTTCGGTCTTCGATCGGAGGTGCGAAATGGATATTGTCATAGCTCGTTGTTGCGGCCTGGATGTGCACCAGGGGTCCATCACGGCCTGCGTACTGCTCGACGGAAGGCAACGGCCGAGGAAATTAATCCGGACATTCCGGACAATGCGGGCAGAGCTCGAAGAGCTCCGGGACTGGCTCAAATCACTCGCAGTAACGCACGCCGCGTTCGAGGGGACCGGCGTCTACTGGATGCCACTCTACTCGGTACTCGAAGGGCACTTCGACGTGAGCGTCGTCAATGCCCGCCACGTCAAACAGCTGCCGGGGCGTAAGACCGACGTCAACGATTCTGAGTGGTTGGCAACGCTTCTGCGTCATGGGTTGCTTCGCAAGAGCTTTATTCCGTCGAGGGAGATCCGGGCTCTGCGCGACATGACCCGTTATCGGAGAATGCTCGTGCAAAGCGCCACTGCCGAGAAGAATCGTCTGGTCAAACTGCTCGAGATGGCAGGAATTAAGCTCAGTAGCGTACTCAGTGACGTCTTCGGAAAGTCTGGAATGGACATGATCCGCGCGCTCGCTGCGGGCAACGTGGCTCTCGAAGGCATCGTCCAGATGGCTCGAAAGCGTCTACGAAAGAAGTTGCCAGATCTGCGCCTCGCACTCGATGTCCTCATCGACGAGCACCATCGCGTCATGCTTCGTGATCAACTCGCTCGTCTGGACCGGACCTCCGAGGAGATCGCGCACTACGATGGCTTGCTTGCGGAGCTTGCAAAACCGTACGAGGAGCACCTCGCTCTGCTTTGCTCGATCGATGGCATCCAGCGGATTGCCGCCATCGAGATATTTGCCGAAGTCGGGCCCAACCTATCGAGTTTCCCTTCCGACGGGCACTTCTCTTCGTGGGCTGGCACCTGTCCCGGCCAGCATGAGAGTGCCGGCAAACATCGGAAGACGCGGAGACGGCGAGGCAACCCCTACCTGCAATCCATCCTCGTCGAGTGCGCCCTCGCCGCGACGAGGAAAAAGGGGACCTACCTGAAAGACAAATACCACCGCCTCCGTGCCCGCCGCGGAACGATGCGCGCCCTCTTCGCCGTCGCGCACAAGCTCTGCCGCGCCGTGTATCGCGTCCTCACCAGCAAGACTCCCCATGAGGATCTGGGTGACGCTTACCTCGACCGTCGCAACTCCAAGGCCGTCGCCCGCAACCTCGTCGCCCGCCTGCAGCGCCTTGGGTTCGACGCGGCAGCGGTCGCCGGCCTCTTCACTCAGACGACCCCTTCCACGTAAGCCAGTCCGTCCGCCTACTTACGTCTCTGTTTTCGTAGGAGGGCGGAAGGAAGGAAGGTTTTTTGTCAGAACGGCGCAGACTCACGTCGAATCGTCGTTCCAATTCTGCTGCGTCTCGCGCCACGTGAAAAACACGAGGGGTCTCGATGAAAAGTTTGCGTTGTACCACCGAGGCATGCGGATGATCTTTAGAGCGCAGGGGATCGACAAGGGGGCGCAAAAATAGGTATCGGAGTCCCCGTTCAACAACGACATCGCCCGCAGAATTGCGGACGAAGCGAGGGACTCCGATGAGTGAAAACTACACGAGGCTGCTGCCTGCGCTCAAGGAGCGCCTGCCCGCAAGTGAGCTGGCCGACCACGGGAGGACGACGGGATTCATTCAGCGCCTGAGGACGATAGGTGCGAGCGACTTCGTCTGGGCGGTCGTCATGAGCCGATTTGCCACGGGAATTCCTGGCTTTGACCAGGCCAGACGGATTTACGCTCAGCTGAGCGGTCGGGATATCTGGCAGAGGCCGTTCCAGAAGCGATTCCTGTCGGAGGCTGCCGTGAAGCTGTTTGCCGCCGCTTTCGAAGGCGCGGTTGCGCCATGGCGGAAGCGACGCCGCATCGACCATCCGCTCGCGAAGCACTTTTCAGATATCGTCGCGATCGATTCGACGGTTGTTCAGCTGAATGATCGCCTGCGGCGGAAATTC
>DATLVW010000186.1:0-2145 GCA_035577085.1 Thermoanaerobaculia bacterium | reverse complement strand
GGGATCGCTGATCATTCCTGTGATCGCAAACGCCAGCCGCTCCGGCGAAAGCTCGCGTTCCGTGATGACGATCGCACCGCCGGCCTCCTCGACGGCGCGTGCGTTCAGCTCCTGGTGGTTGTCCGTTGCTGCAGCGAACGGAATGAGAATCGAGGCCCGCCCCTCCGCGGCGAGCTCGCCGACCGTCATCGCGCCGGAGCGCGCAACGGCAAGATCCGCCGCCGCAATCTCCGCGACGATCGGATCGAGATACGGCACGACCCGCGCGTCGGGAAACGCCGACGCCCGATATCCGGCCTGAACTTTTTCCAGATCCGCCGGACCTGTCTGATGAACGATGTCGATGCGCTCTTTGAGAGGCGCGAGGAACAGCAGCGCTCCGATCATCGCGTCGTTGATCGTTCGCGATCCCTGCGAGCCGCCGAAGATCAGGAGACGCTTGCGGGAGTCGGAAGCCGCGGGGCGCATGCCGGAGCCGGCGTCGAAGAATTCTTTGCGGATTGGATTGCCGGTGACGACGGCGTCGGGACGTTTCATCCGTGTCGCCGCCACTTCGAACGCCACTGCGGCCGCGGTAACGACGCGCGCGAGCAGCCGATTGGTCAGGCCGGGAAAGGCGTTCGACTCATGAATCGCAGTCGGCGTTCCGCGAAGTCTCGCGGCAAGCAGAACCGGCCCGGACGAGTAACCGCCGACGCCGAGGACCACGTTGGGGCGGTGCTTGCCGATGAGCGAGAAGGCCTGCACGAAGCCGCGCGGCAGGCGGAAGAGGTTGCGAATCGTGTCGCCCGGGCCTTTGCCTTTGAGGCCGCCGACGGAGATGAGCGCGAGCGGGAAGCCGGCCTTCGGAACGATCGTCTTCTCCAGACCGCGCTCGGTGCCGACGAAGACCACGCGCCGTGCAGGACCGCGCGCCATCCATTCCTGCGCGATGGCGATGGCCGGGTAGATGTGCCCCCCCGTCCCGCCCCCGGCGATCATCAGCATTCCCCGCACACCCTGCACGCCCATGGATGAATTTCCTCAGCCCGATTGCTGTGACAAGTTCAATAAGATTCCGACTGCGATGAGACTGGTGATCAGCGACGATCCGCCGTAGCTGACGAGCGGCAGCGGCAACCCTTTCGTCGGCAACAGACAAAGAGCGACGCTGACATTGAGCAGCGCCTGGATGCCGATCATCAGCGTGAAGCCGAGCGCCGCGTAGAAATCGAAGCGGTTCTGGCTGAAGCGCGTCACACGAAAACCGCGCCAGACGAGAAACGCGAAGATGGCCACCAGCGCGAAGGCGCCGATGAAGCCGAGCTCCTCGCCGATGATCGAGAAGATGAAGTCGGTGTGCGGCTCCGGCAGGAAAAAGAGTTTCTGCCGGCCGTTGCCGATGCCCAGCCCGCGCAATCCTCCGGTGCCGATCGCGATCAACGACTGCATCGCCTGGAACCCTTTTCCCAGCGGATCCGCTTCCGGGTTCAGGAACGTGAAAAGCCGGTCGCGCCGGTAGGCAGCGCTCAGAACCAGGAGCAGGCCCGCGGGAATGATCATCAGAGTGAACGTCACCACGCGCATCCACGAAACCCCGGCCGCGAAGATCATTCCGGCCGCGACGAGCACGAGCGTCGACGCGGTGCCGAAGTCGGGCTCGAGCAGGATCAGTACTGCGAAGAGCGCAACGACAAATGCCAGCGGCAGCAGTGTTGAGGTGAATTCGTTGATGCGCTCTTCTTTGCGCGCAAGGTACGAGGCGAGGAAGAGAACGATCGCCGGCTTCGCAAACTCGCTCGGCTGCAGTTGAAAGCGGTGCAGCACGACGATCCAGCGATGCGTGCCGTTGATCGGTGTCTGGAAGAGGGCGATGACCAGCGCCACGAGCACCGCACCGACGATGGCGTAGATGATGCGCCGGTCGCGCAGCCGCGCCGCATCGACGTGCATCAGCGTGACCATCACAGCGCTTCCCGCGATGAGCCACACGAGCTGGCGCGTGATGAAGTAGTAGGGATTGTCCGATCCCACCTTCTGCATCGTGATGATCGCGGACGCCGAGTAGATCATCACCATACCGACGACGACGATCAGCATCGCCGCGCCGAAGAGGTAGGTGTCGTAGGTGAGTTTGCGGCTCATGGTTTTTCCGGGGGTCGGGTG